>NZ_JBHHMJ010000789.1:0-22978 GCF_042136455.1 Stenotrophomonas sp. 3diitr2024 | reverse complement strand
CAACGCCGGCTTCAGGCCGCGCTGCGCGGCATCTGCATGCCAGGCGCCGGTTGCAGCCCGCGCAGGCTGCCCGCCACCGACGACAACAGCGGCCGTTCGCGCCGTTTGTTGTTGACCTGCCGCCGATAGTTGGCCGGCGTCATTCCAACAATGCGCAGGAACAGGCGGCGGAATGCGCTCTGGTCTGCATAGCCCACACCCCAGGCCACTTCATCGATACCCGCCCCCTGTTGCAGCAATGTCTGCGCCTTGGCGATACGCAACCGCTGGCAATACTCGATCGGACGCAGGCCGGTCGCCTTCAGGAAGCGCCGCTGCAGAGTCCGTGGCTCCAGTCCGGAGACCTCGCAGATCGCTCCGAGCGTGGCCCCACGCGCAGCGGTGGTATGCAGCCAGCGTTGCGCCTTCAGTACGTCGCGATCGCCGTGGGCGAAGTTGGCACTGAAACGCTCCAGATCCTGCTGGATCGCCGCGGGCACCGTGATCCCCAACTGCTGCGCCACGGAACTCGCTACGCCCTGGCCGTGCAGCCGGTACAGCAGCCGCAGGGCGAGGAAGCGCCAGGCCTGGGAACCGGCCACTGTCAGCAGATCACCGTCGTCGACCAGCGCGCGCTCACTGGGCACCCAGCTGGCCGACTGCCCCTGCAGGCCCGGATGGCGCCCGAGGTCCGGCCCACTGACGGTGCGCCCGGCAAGCAGACCCGCGCGTGCCAGCATGCTGACACCATCGCTGGCAGCTGCCAGCAGACTGCCGCCATCGTAATGCGCGCGCAGCCAATCCAGCAGGACCTCATCGGCGCGCAGGCAGACGCCTTGACTGATCTGGCCAGGCACGGCGATCACGGCGGGAATGTCCGCCTCGAGCATCTCCGCGCCGGCAATGCGATGCACACCGGTCTGGCTGGCTGGCACGACCCAGCGGGTCACCAGGACACGCTTGAACGGGCGACGCTGCTGCTGGGCAAGCCGGTTGGCGACGTGTGCCATTTCGGTCAGCACCGAGGCCGCCGACGGGTCCCCTCCCGGGTACTCGACCACCGCGACCTCTACGAATCCCTCGTTCCTGAATCCTTCCACAGAGCATCTCCTCGGTTCGTTGCAGGCCATCCAGCGGCCGGTTCAGGCGCAGGGTAGGAACTGCCACGACGGCGGGGCTATGAAGAAAGTTGCAAAGTGCGCTGAATGCGCCGTCAGCGACGGGAGCTTGACCCTGGACCTGACTCCAGGCTTCAGAATGACCGGCAGCATCCGCAGGAATCCGCCATGAACATTGGTCAACTGGCGCGCCAGGCCGGCGTACCGATCGATACCGTGCGCTACTACGAGCGCCAGCAGTTGCTGCCCACCGCGGCACGCTCGGCCGGGGGCTATCGCATCTTCGGTGAGCAGGACCTGCGCCGGCTGCGCTTCATCCGCCGCGCCAAGACGCTGGGCTTCAGCCTGGAACAAATCGCCGAACTGCTGGCACTCAGTGATGGCCATCCGCAGGACATGGGCAGCATGCGCGACGCGGCGCAAGCCCGACTGCAGGACATCGCGCAGCGCATGGCTGAACTGCAACGCATGCACAGCGCGCTCTCGCAGCTGGTCGACGCCTGCCCCGGCCACGGCACCCTGGATCAGTGCCCGATCCTGGCGGCGCTGACCGACGGCGCCGACTGAGTACGTGTGATCGTCGTTCCCTTCGCAACGCGCGTGAAGAAAAGTGCAACAAATGCTTGCCAACCCTCTGGGGCAAGGCTATTATTTCGCTCCTCAGCGACGTGGGGCCATAGCTCAGCTGGGAGAGCGCCTGCATGGCATGCAGGAGGTCAGCGGTTCGATCCCGCTTGGCTCCACCAATCTTTCGGCATTAGGCCGTCGAAAGGTCGCTAAAGAACATTGATGAGAATTGCGTCCCCATCGTCTAGAGGCCTAGGACATCACCCTTTCACGGTGGCGACCGGGGTTCGAATCCCCGTGGGGACGCCACTCATCACGAACAACGAGGACCCGGCCGATAACCGGGTCTTTTTTGTTCACCGCCTACCGGCATTCAGGTTGTGGCGTTGCGGTTCCCCTGCCCTTGGTGGCAAAGGTTGAACCGGGACGAAAAAAGTTCGAAAAAAGCTTCCACAAACGTGAACACGCAGGTATGATAGGCGGCTCGGTAACACGGGGCCATAGCTCAGCTGGGAGAGCGCCTGCATGGCATGCAGGAGGTCAGCGGTTCGATCCCGCTTGGCTCCACCACTTTCGACATTAGGCCGTCGAAAGTTCTACAACTTGAAGTTTTTCGTGCGTCCCCATCGTCTAGAGGCCTAGGACATCACCCTTTCACGGTGGCGACCGGGGTTCGAATCCCCGTGGGGACGCCAGTTTCAAAACGGACTCTGCTCCTGGCAGATATCCAGAGTTTCATGGGGCCATAGCTCAGCTGGGAGAGCGCCTGCATGGCATGCAGGAGGTCAGCGGTTCGATCCCGCTTGGCTCCACCACTTCGACATTAGGCCGTCGAAGGATCTACAACTTGAAGTTTTCGTGCGTCCCCATCGTCTAGAGGCCTAGGACATCACCCTTTCACGGTGGCGACCGGGGTTCGAATCCCCGTGGGGACGCCAATTCTTGAAAACCCCGGCTTCGGCCGGGGTTTTTCTTTGCCTGTGATTCCTGGGAAGGCCCTATCCACGCATGGCGTGGATCTACTGCAGGGCCCGGGTAGATCCACGCCATGCGTGGATGGCTTCACCCCGCCCACGGCTCAGAACCGCCGATACATCCCGATCGATGCCGGCGCAGTCGGTGCGAAACCAAACTGTGCATACAGCCGATGCGCCTCGCCATCGGCCAGCAGGCTGACGTACGCCGACGGCGGCAGGTTGGCCTGCATCCAGCCGTCCAGCCGCCGCATCACTTCCTTGCCCAGGCCCTGCCCCTGCAAACGCGGCAGCACCGCGATATCACAGACCTGCAGGTGGCAGCCGCCATCGCCGACGATACGGCCCATCGCCACAAGTTCTGCACCCTGGTAAGCGCACACGCCGAACAACGTATTGGGCAGCGCGCGGGCGGCTGCTTCGCGGGACTTGGCGCTGAGGCCTGCGAGCACGCGCAACTGGCAGTAGTCCTCGACCGTGGGTACGGCTTCGCGGAACTGGCAGGTGATGGAACCATTCATGCGGCATCTCCGGATGGGTCGGGCTATCCTGCCGCATCCACGTCGCAGCCGCTGCGACCCAGGCCCAAAGAGTCCCATGTGCTATTCCGCCCTGATCCGCGCTGACTACGCCAAGCTGGTACGCGAGTTCGGCGCCATCCTGTCGCTGGAGGACTTCGCCGAGCTGTACGCACACGATCCGGGCAAGAAGCGGCCGAAGACCCCGAAGGCGATGGATGACGGATTCGCCGGTGCGCGTACCGAACAGGGGCGGGACATCGTGGCGAAGATCCAGCAATGGCATGCGCAGGAGCAACAGGCACTGGAGGCCGAACTGGCCCGGCAACGCGAACGACGCGATATTGCCCATGCCACGCTGGCCACCCGGCCCACGCAGAAGGCGCGCAACGACCTGCGCGTGGCCGGCAACCGCATCGAGCGCGCACAGGCCCGGCTGGAAGACCTGCATCGGGTGCAGCTGCTGCCGCGTGACAACCGCATTTTCCCCGGCACCTACGCACCGGTGATGGTCAGCGAGAACGGCCAGCGCGTGATCAGGCCGATGCGCTACCAGTGCCGGCTGCCGGACAAGCCGGCGCGCAACGACGTGCTTTACCCCGGCACTTACAATGCGCGGCGCGACAGCCTGGAAGGTTACTGGCGGGGTGCGTTCGGACTGCGCCATGGCGTGGTGGTGGTACAGGCGTTCTACGAGCACGTGCCCCGCCACGCCATCGCCGGCCGCACCCTCGGTGCCGACGAAAAGGAACAGGACGTGGTGCTCGAATTCCGTCCCGATCCGCCCCGCGACCTGCTGCTGGCCTGCCTCTGGGCAGAATGGGAAGGACCGGAAGGCCGCCTGCTGTCGTTTGCCACGATCACCGACGCACCGCCCAGCGACGTCGCCGCTGCCGGGCATGACCGCGGCGTAGTGCCGATCCGCAAGGAACACCTCGACGCCTGGCTCAACCCCGAACCGGATGACCTGGCGCGCCAGTACCGCATCCTCGACGACCGCGAGGAGATCCGTTACGTGTACGAGGAAGCGGGCTGAGCGCCGGACGCAATTGAAAAACCCCGCCTGGGCGGGGTTCCTGGATCAGGGGTTGCCGCCGAACATCGCAGACGCGAGCATTCACCCCCCCGGCAGTATCCCCCGCAGGTCCGTGGCGGACGGCTCAGGCCTTGACGCTGGAGCGACCCACCGCACGCGCCAGCGCACGTGACAGATCAGCCGACAGGTACGGCTTGACCAGCAGCAGGCCGGCCAACATCGGCGCCGGCAGCTGCTCGGCCAGCATCCCGGTGGCCAGCACGAACGGAATGCCACGTGCCGAAAGCGCTGCAGCCACCGGTTCACTGGTCTCGTTGCGGGCCAGCCGGTAGTCCAGCAGGGCCACGTCCGGCGTGCTCTGCTCCAGCAGCTGCAGGGCTTCGGACACGCTCGCTGCAAGCCCGACCACAGTCGCGCCGGCATGCACCAACTGCATCTGCAGCAGGGCCGCACTCATTTCGTCGTTCTCGACCACCAGCACCCTCAGGTCCTGCAACACTGTCATCGGCTACCGCTCCTGGAGGCAATTGCACGCTGGGAGTATAGCTATCAAGGGGCCAATGCCGACAGGAACCGCCCTCATAGGCCCTCCTACTATGCATCGCCTGCCGACCTCGGTTACACTCGCACGCTGCCTGCCGGTGTGGCGGAATGGTATACGCAGCTGACTCAAAATCAGCCGGGGGTGACCCCATGAAGGTTCGAGTCCTTTCACCGGCACCACTGCATCAAAGGCCAGGTCCATGACCTGGCTTTTTGCATTTCCCGGGTCCGAGCGCCCGACACTGGCAAGCATGCCCCAGCATGCCCTGCCCGCGCGCTGCCCCTCCTGCGGGCGTCCGACGCCGTCGCCCGGTCCCACTACTTCTCGCTGCCAGGCGTGATCGAGCACACCAGCTGGGGCGACGTTTCCGAACGGGCGATGGCGCTGCAGATCGCCCGCCATCTGCCTGACGTATCCGATCAGCGCCGGGCGCTGGGACGCCAACAACCTGCAGGCGGCTGCCGCGATCCTCGACGGCTGCCCGCAACGCAGTGATGACCTGCTGGCCCGCGACGGCGGCGAGGAATTCATCGCCACCCTGCGAGCGCCTGCGCGCCGCCGTGGAAACCGCCGCCCTGCCCGCCGCTGAGGCCCCATGTGACCATCAGCATCGGCGTAGCCTGGCAGGCTGCGCATGAGCAGGCCGACCCACGATGCCGGGGAACAACACTCCGACCGCCGGGCCTAGACCGCGCGCAGCACCGCCGCGCCATGCAGGTGCCCCGCCCCACCCTGCACGCGGAAGCTGGCCACGGTCTGCAGAAGCTGCGCCGACTGCTCCTCCATGCTGCGCGCTGCGGCCGAGGCTTCCTCGACCAGCGCGGCGTTCTGCTGGGTGCCCTGATCGATCAGATCGACGGCATGGTTCATCTGCTGGATGTCGTCGCTCTGCTGCTGCGCGGCCGTGCTGATCTCGGACATCAGATCACTGACACGGCGCACATTGACCACGATCTCGTCCATGGTGCGTCCGGCGCTCTCAACCTGCGCGGTACCGGCGCCGACATTGGCCACCGACGCATCGATCAGCTGCTTGATCTCCTTCGCGGCACTGGCCGAGCGCTGCGACAGTTCGCGGATCTCGGTGGCGACCACGGCGAAGCCACGCCCGTGTTCGCCCGCACGCGCTGCTTCCACCGCCGCGTTCAACGCAAGGATGTTGGTCTGGAAAGCAATGCCGTCGATCACGCCGATGATGTCGACGATGCGCCGCGAGGACGCGTTGATCACGGCCATGGTCTCGACCACTTCGTGCACCACGTTGCCACCGCGGGCAGCGACATCAGCAGCACCACCGGCCAGCTGACTGGCCTGCCGTGCGTTGGTCGCGGTGCGCTGCACGGTCTCGGCCAGGCCCTTCATCGACACCGCGGTCTCCTCCAGCGACGCGGCCTGCTGCTCGGTGCGCTGCGACAGATCGCTGTTGCCCTGCGCGATCTCGGTGGCACCGACGGCGATGGTGTCGGCGGCGAACTTGATCTGGGCGATGATCGCGGCCATCGCCTCCACCAACGAATTCACGCCCTCGCACAGCTCGGCGATCGGCCCGTTCTTGTCGGCGGTGGCCACGCGCCGGGTCAGGTCGCCCTCCTTCGCGGCCGCCACCACTTCACGGGTCTGCGCCACGGCACGTTGCATGGCCTGGTTCTCATGCACCTGCGCGGTGATGTCGGTGGCGTACTTGACCACCTTGAACGGCTTTCCGTTGAGATCCAGGATCGGGTTGTAGGACGCCTGGATCCAGACCTCGCGCCCGCCCTTGCCGAGGCGCCGGTACTGGCCGGCATCGTATTCGCCACGGCCGAGCTTCTCCCAGAACTGGCGATACTCGGCACTGCCACGATACTCGGGCTCGACGAACAGCGAGTGGTGCTGGCCACGCACGTCGTCCAGGCTGTAGCCGGTGGCGGCCAGGAAGTTGTCGTTGGCCGAAAGGATGCGGCCGTCCATGCCGAACTCGATCACCGCCTGCGACTTGTCGATCGCCGCCAGCTGCCCGGCCGAGTCGGCTGCCTGCAGCTTCTGCGCAGTGATGTCGGTGGCGAACTTGACCACCTTGTAAGGCCGCCCCTGCCGGTCCAGCACCGGGTTGTACGAGGCCTGGATCCAGATCTCGCGCTGGCCCTTGCCGAAGCGCCGGTACTGGCCAGCGTCATATTCGCCACGCCCCAGCCGCGCCCAGAACTCG
This sequence comes from Stenotrophomonas sp. 3diitr2024, assembly GCF_042136455.1. Taxonomy (NCBI): domain Bacteria; kingdom Pseudomonadati; phylum Pseudomonadota; class Gammaproteobacteria; order Lysobacterales; family Lysobacteraceae; genus Stenotrophomonas; species Stenotrophomonas sp. 3diitr2024. Next base: position 16,054 of record NZ_JBHHMJ010000789.1, on the reverse strand, counting down.
CGGTACTCGGCGCTGCGCGCCTGCTCGGGATCGACGAACAGGGAATGATGCTTTCCCTGGATCTCCTCCAGCCGGTAGCCCATCGCCTGCAGGAAGTTGTCATTGGCCTGCAGGATGGTGCCATCGAGGGCGAACTCGATGACCGCCTGGACCCGGTGCAGCGCCGCGACCTGGGCTTCCAGCTCGGCACGGCCATCGGACACGGCCTCGGCGCCGGTGCGGTGCTGGGGAGCCAGCGCGCCCAGCAGGGCACGCCACGGCGACCAACGGGTATGCAGCTCGGCCGGCGCCTGCGCGCCCGCCGTGAAGCCTGGAATGAGCATTGTCTGATCCTCGGTGTCCGGTAAGCGGTTGCGACCCGACGGGCGGGATGCCCGGCGGCAACTTCAGGTGCCAGGGACTACAGGTGCCAACCGGCACCTCTCGAGCGACTGCCACGAACGTCTGCTGCGGGTGCGATCGGCATCTGGGAGCGGCGGAACACACAGCGCGGGCCGCCCATCGGGGACGGCCTGGGGTCCTGCGGCGGGTGACTGGAGCGGGATCCAGAGGGAGTATCGGCGAGGCGATCGGTGGCTTTAGCCGGATTACGCGACGTCCGTCGCAACTTCAGATGCGGCTGCAGGGACGCGGTAGACAATCGCGATGTACTTCACATTCTGCTCACGCTCGGCGGGGGCACGGGGTGTCGTCACGGAACATATCGCGCGTTGCCGCCGTCACTGGGCATAGCCTTGCCCGGCACGCCGATGCAGCTCAAGCCCGAAAGGTTTGCATGACCAACGGGCGATTCCATGGCAGGTGAAAATGGCCAGCATGCAGCGAACCGCAGGACGCTCACTGACACGGAGATCGCATGTTCCCACGCTTGGCCAGCTTCCTGATCCTGGGCCTGTGCAGTACCGGCGCCCTCGCTGCCGATGCCACCTATCGGCCCGCCTTCCAGCCGGACCAGCTGAAGGGGCCGCCTGCAGGGCGACCGAACGAGGTACTGGTACTGGGCACCGCCCACCTGTCCGGCCTGCCCAAGTCCTTCCAGCCCGCCTTGCTTGAACCGTTGCTGCAGCGACTGGTCGCCTGGAAGCCCGGGCTGATCGCCACCGAAGACCTGTCCGGCCTCCAGTGCGATTCCATGCGTCGCTACCTGGAACGCTATGCGGAGAGCGTGGCCACCTACTGCTTCGACACCACCGCTGCGCAGGCTGCCACCGGCCTGGACGTGCCTTCAGCGAACGCCCAGGCCGAGCGCCTGCTTGCGACATGGCCGGACGAGCCGACGCCCGCCCAGCGTCGTCGGCTCGCCGCATTGTTCCTGGCTGCGGGCGAACGCGGCTCGGCGCAGGTGCAATGGCTGCGCCTGCCTGCGTCCGAGCGCAAAGCCGGCGATGGGCTGACGCCGGCCCTGGTCGAGATCCTCGGCAAAGGCCTGGTCCGCCGCAATGAAACCAGCCTGATCGCCGCCGTAGTTGCCGCCCGCCTCGGGCATGAACGGCTGTGGGCCGTGGACGACCACACGGCCGATTCTCCCACACCGGCAGAGGATAAGGCGGCGGCCAGTGCAGCCATCACCGGTGCCTGGAACAATACGTACTTGCGGGCGCGACGGGAGGCCGATGAACGCCTCGTGGCCAATCTGGACAAGCCCGGTGGCGTCATGGCGCTGTATCGGGATTACAACAGCCCGGCGGCAGCGATGGCAGCGTACCAGAGCGACTTCGGCGCGACGCTCGTCGAGCCGTCCTCCAAGGCGTTCGGCCGGATGTATGTCGGTTACTGGGAAACCCGCAACCTGCGCATGGTCGCCAACATCCGCGACGTGCTGGGCCTGCACCCTGGCAGCCGAATGCTGGCCATCGTCGGTGCCTCGCACAAGGGCTACTACGAGGCCTACCTCAATCAGATGCACGACGTGCAGCTGGTCAGTACGGACGCAGTATTGCGTTGACCAGGATAGGTGCCGGCCATGCGCTGGCACTATCCTGCAAGGCCCGTCTGCAGGTGCCGACATGCTGAAAGTGATCGCCGAGGATTTCATCCATCCCGATGCCGTGGATACCGTGCTTCCCCTGTACCGCGAGCTGGTCGCATGCACGCAGCGAGAGCCGCTCTGCCTCGGCTATGAGCTGTTCGTCGACCAGAGGGACCCCGGGCATTTCGTCTTCATCGAGCAATGGCCGGACCGCGACGCACTGGATATCCATTGCGCCAGCGAGCACTTCCAGCGTCTGGTGCCTCAGATCAACGCGTTCCAGCGCGCACCGTGCCGGGTGCTGCTGATGGACGCCGCACGGGTGTAGTGCCGGAAGCGAGACGCCCGCCGACGCTGCGACCATGCCGCCACAGCAACAGGCAGGCTGCAACCGTGCACGCCAGGCTCAGGACCAGCAGCGCGACCGCGCCTTGCTGCAGCACGGGCAACAACGCCTGCGCGTACGGGTCGCCGCGCAGCTGTTCGGCGCGCAGACAGGTGGCCAGCGCCAGGCACCAGCCGATCAGGGCCGGAATGAACATGCGCACCGCAACCGGGTTCCAGGCATTCATGGGTTCACCTGCTTGAGTGGAGATGCGCGCAGTATTCGCGCGCGTCCTCTCACAGGCTGAGATCAGTCCTGGGCGGCATCGGCATCGTCGCCTGGAAGCCCCGACAGCTCGCCCTGCACCTGCACGTTGTTGCGCCCCAGCGCCTTGGCCCGGTAGCACTGTGCATCGGCAGCGGCCACTGCCTGATCCACGCTCATGCCCCCCGCCAGGGGCGCGATGCCGATGCTGGCACCGACCCGCAGCCGGTGCTGATCCCATGGAATGGACAGCGCTGACAGGGTCTGCAGGAGCTCACCGCCGATCCGTGCGGCACGACGCGGCGTACACCCGGACAGGATCACCGCGAACTCGTCGCCGCCCAGCCGCGCCACCACGTCCGAATCACGCACACCATGTCGCAGCACACTGGCCACCGCCCACAGCACGGCATCGCCGGCCAGGTGGCCCCAGGTGTCGTTGACCGGCTTGAAGCGGTCCAGATCGATGTACATCAGCGAGGCGGCCTGCCCGGTGCGCTCGACGCGGGTGATCGCCTGCTGCAGGTGCACCTCGAAACCGCGGCGGTTGCTCAGTTCGGTGAGTGGATCGATCTCGGCCAGGTGGCGGGCTTCGCGCTGCCGCGCCCGCTGCTGGGTGTCGTCGCGCAGCACCCACACCGCGCCGCGCACATGGCCTTCGTCATCGCGCAGCCAGGCCCGCGTCAGGTCCACCGGCACCGTTGCCGTGCCCAGGCGCAGCAGCAGGTCGGCATGCAGGTCCACCGCGTTGCTTTCCGGGTCCAGGAGTACCTGCACATCCAGCACCGAGCCGGGCGCGTACTCGGTGGTCAGCGCCAGCACATCCTGCACCCTGTGCCCGGCCAGCGACAGCGCGCCATCACCGGCCAGGGTGCGTACTGCGGCCGCGTTGGCATAGTCGATGCGGCCGTCAAGGTTGACGCTGAGCACCAGGTCGGCGACCGCATCCAGGGTGATGCGGCTGCGCTGTTCGCTCTCGAACAGGCGTTGCTCACTGCTGCGCTGGGCGGTGATGTCCTGGATCTGCGACACGAAATGCAGTGGCTGGCCATGCTCGCTGCGCACCAGCGACACTGACAGCCGCGCCCAGATGATGCGGCCGTCGCGGTCGAGATAGCGCTTTTCAAGGTGGTAATGGCTGCGCCGTCCGGCCAGCAGGTCCTGCACCAGGGCCAGGTCGGTCTGCAGGTCATCGGGATGGGTCAGGCGCTGGAAGTCGACCTGCAGCAGCTCTTCGCGCGGGTAACCCAGGATCCGGCACAGCGCATCATTGACGTCCAGCCAACGCCCCTCCAGCGACACCAGCGCCATGCCCAACGCCGCCGACGTGAATGCACCGGCGAACTTCTCCGCCGACAGCCGCGCCTCAGCCCGTGCCTGCAGGATCTCGGTGATGTCGATGGCCATGCCGACGTAGCCGATGCGTGCGCCATCGGCACCTTCCATGCGGCTGATCGACAGGCGCACCTGGCGTGGCAGACCCTCCTTGCGCAGCAACGTCCACTGCCGCGAGTAGGTCTGCCCGTCAGCGCGAGCACTGAGCGCTTCGAACACGTCGGGAAGGTTGCCCTCGGCATCGGCCAGCGGCTCCAGCCAGGCTTTCAGTTCCTCCGGATCGTGGAACGCATCGAGCCGGCGCTGGCCGACCACCTCCGCTGCGCTGTAGCCCAGCAGGCGCTCCGCACCCGTGTTGAACAGGGTGATGGTGCCATCGGTATCGGTGGCGATCACCGCTACCTCATCGGACGCATCGACCACGGCCTGCAGGCGTTGCCGAGTCTCGGCCGCGTCCTGCCTCGCCTGCTGCAGCTCGGTGACGTCAGCATGCGCGCCGGCCATCCACAGCGGCTTGCCCTGCCCATCCCATTCGAAGACCCGCCCGCGGTCCTGGATCCAGATCCACTGCCCGTTCTTGTGGCGCATGCGCAGCAGGCAGGCGTAGTTGTCGCTGCGGCCTTCGAAATGCTCATCCAGCGCCGCATCGGACAGCGCGATGTCATCGGGATGGACCAGCTTCAGGAACGTCTTCTGGCAGATGGGTTGCAGCTCTTCCAGGCGATAGCCGACGATCTCAGCCCAGCGCGCGTTGACCCGCATCTCGCCGGTCTGCACGTTCCATTCCCAGGTTCCCGCGGCGGTACCGTCGATGATCATCGCCAGGCGGCGACGCTCTTCCGCCAGCTCCTGCAGGCGGCGCTCCAGCAGTCCATTGCCGTGGGTGCCCTGGCCCGGCATCAATCCGGTCCCCTGCCGGCACGGGCAGGCGCCGACCGCAGCGGAACGCTGCGGCCTGCAACGAAGATGGCGGGTCGTGCTGGCGTCATGGCCCTCCCCAGCAACAGCGGGGTGGCCGGACGCCTCCCCTCAAGCGCAAGTGTGCGCAATCACGGGGAAAATCGACAAGTCCCCCGCCACGAATCAAGTGTGACGGGGAACGCGGTCCTCAACCGCGCTTGGCGCGGGCGAAGGCCTCGGCCAGGGCGTTGTTGGCCGGCGGCGCGGACGCGGCGGGACGGCCGCCATTGCCTTGGCCCCGGTTCGGCCCGCGGTTCTGGCCGCCTGCATCGCGGCGCGGACCCTGCCCATGGCCGCGCTCATCACGCTGGCCCGGGCGGCTGGTCGCTTGCCCGGGGGTATCGTCCAGGCGCCGGGTCAGGGCGATGCGCTTGCGCGCCACGTCCACCTCCAGCACCTTCACCTTGACGATATCACCGGCCTTGACCACGTCGCGCGGGTCCTTCACGAACGTATCGGAAAGCGCCGAGATGTGGATCAGGCCGTCCTGGTGCACACCGATATCGACGAAGGCACCGAAGGCCGCCACGTTGCTGACCACACCCTCGAGCACCATGCCCTCGCGCAGGTCCTTGATGTCCTCGACGCCCTCGGCGAAGCGTGCCGCCTTGAACTCGGGACGTGGGTCTCGGCCCGGCTTCTCCAGTTCCTTGAGGATGTCACGCACGGTCGGCACGCCGAAGGTGGCATCGGTGAACTGCTCGGCCTTCAGGCCGCGCAGGAAGCTGCCATCACCGATCAGCGCCTTGATCGGGCGCGCGGTGCTGGCCACGATGCGCTCGACCACCGGGTAGGCTTCCGGGTGTACCGCCGAAGCATCCAGCGGCTCATCACCGTCGGCAATGCGCAGGAAGCCCGCGCACTGTTCAAAGGTCTTCTCGCCCAGGCGCGCGACCTTCAGCAGGTCCTTGCGGCGCTTGAACGGGCCGTTCGCATCACGGTGGCGCACGATGTTCTCGGCCACCGTGGCCGACAGGCCGGACACCCGCGACAACAGTGCAGCCGAAGCGGTGTTCACGTACACGCCCACCGCGTTCACGCAGTCCTCCACGCGGGCATCCAGCGCGCGCGCCAGGCGGTACTGGTCCACATCGTGCTGGTACTGGCCGACACCGATCGCCTTGGGTTCGATCTTCACCAGTTCGGCCAGCGGGTCCTGCAGGCGGCGGGCGATCGACACCGCCCCACGTAGCGACACGTCCAGCCCCGGGAACTCCCTGGCCGCGAACTCGGACGCCGAATACACCGACGCCCCGGCCTCGCTGACCACTACCTTCTGCAGCTTCGGGTTGGCAGCGGCCTTGATCGCTTCACCAGCCAGCTTGTCGGTTTCGCGGCTGGCGGTGCCGTTGCCGATCGCGATCAGTTCCACGTTGTGCTTGGCGCACAGCTGCTTGATCGTCTGCAGCGACTGCTCCCACTGGCGACGCGGCTCGTGCGGGTAGATGGTGTCGGTGGCGACCAGCTTGCCGGTGGCATCGACCACGGCGATCTTGCAGCCGGTGCGGATGCCCGGGTCCAGTCCGAGCACGGTCTTCGGGCCGGCGGGTGCCGCCAGCAACAGGTCCTTCAGGTTGTCGCCGAACACCGCGATGGCTTCGGCTTCGGCCTTTTCGCGGGCCTGGTTGAACAGGTCCAGCAGCAGATGGGTGTGCAGCTTGGCGCGCCAGGTCAGCCGGCACGCATCCAGCAGCCAGCGGTCGGCGGCGCGGCCCTGGTCGGCGATGCCGGCCTTGCGCGCCACGCGTCCTTCGGCGTACTGATGGCCAGCCTCGGCATCACTGCCCGGGTCCAGTTCCAGGAACAGGATCTCCTCGCGGCGCGCACGGAACAGTGCCAGCAAGCGATGCGACGGAATCTTCGCCAGCGCCTCGGCATGCTCGAAGTAGTCGCGGTACTTGGCGCCCTCGGTTTCCTTGCCCTCGGCGACGCGGGCACGGATCACCCCGGTCTCGCCCAGCCAGGTGCGCAGTTCACCGACCAGCGCGGCGTCTTCGCCCCAGCGCTCCATCAGGATCGCGCGCGCGCCTTCCAACGCGGCCTTGGTGTCGGCTACGCCCTTGTCGGCGTCGACGAAGGTGGCCGCGAACGTCTGCGGGTCCTGCGTCGGGTCGGCCAGCAGGCCATCGGCCAACGGCTCCAGGCCGGCCTCGCGGGCGATCTGCGCACGGGTGCGGCGCTTGGGCTTGTACGGCAGGTACAGGTCTTCCAGCCGGCTCTTGGTGTCGGCGGCCAGGATGTCATTGCGCAGCTCGTCACTGAGCTTGCCCTGCTCGCCGATGCTGGCCAGCACCGCCGCACGGCGGTCCTCCAGCTCGCGCAGGTAGGTCAGCCGGGTTTCCAGGCTGCGCAGCTGGGTGTCGTCCAGGCCACCGGTCACTTCCTTGCGGTAGCGCGCGATGAACGGAACGCTGGCGCCTTCGTCGAGCAGGCCGACTGCGGCGCGTACCTGGGCGGACTGGGCACCGATCTCGTCGGCGATGGTCTGGGCGATCTGCTGGGCGAGCGCGCTCTGGGCGTTCTTGGCGTCGTGCATTGCTTCAGGTCTGTGCCGCGTTTCGGGAAGCCCCCATTCTGGCAATCCGCGACGGAGCCGGACAAGGCATTGACAGGGGGCGAGGTTCAGCGGCGAAGCCGGATTGGACGCCGGCATCCTGGCAAAGAGCGGGCTCGGACTGGCCCGGGGCTGGGATGCCGGCGCGGGCGCGCGATGGTGGGCGCGCCCTGCCGCGTGTTGCGTCGGTCAGCGGTAGTGGCGAGCGGCGCGCTGCATGACGATGTCGTCACGCATGCCTTCCAGGGCCATCAGGCGGACCTTGCCGACACCCTGCAGTTCCATGAACCGCTCCGTGTAGAACTCCGGCCCCAGCGCGGTGTCGGCGCGGGATTTGCTGAAGCCGTAGGGCACCACGCCCTTCTCGCCATCCTTGCTACCACCGACATAAAGAACGATTGCCATGTGATGTATTCCTCCAAATTGCTACTGCGTACTGCGCTCGATGAGCGATGCTGCGAGCTCATCAAGGAAGAGCTTACCGCGTCGAACCTGACTGGAACGTCACGAAGGCTAATGACGATCGGTTGCATGCAGATGACTGCGGGATCGCTGCAGAATGCTTACGGATCTTTAACTTCCGGCTAACGAATCGGTGGGGGATTCCCGCCAACGGCGCAGCCCCTCGTGGGTGGTTTGGTTGGTCGCGGAAAGCCGGTTTCCTGTGGGCTGGCCGGGAGGGTGGGTAGGCCGGGGACGCCGTGAACCCAACCCGACCGACCAGCGCGAGGGCTTTGCATTTGACAACCAGGCATCACCACCCACGAGGGGCTGCGCCGTTGGCTGGAAACTACGGCCACCAACCACGCCCGAACCGGGCGAAATGATCGGCCGCGCGCTCGAACGGGTTGCGCGCGCTCACCCCGCCGCACAGCAGGTACACCGGCAGGTACAGCGGCCCCAGCACCATGTACTGGTAAACGTGCGCGCGCTCGTGGTCGTCCAGCCGGATCAGCGGCTCCACGCCCCACCCCGCCTGATGCGCATAGGTCCGGCAACAGATGCCGAGGTCATGGCCGGTATGCAGGATCACGTTGCCCAGGGTGATCGCACCGCCCGGCCCCCACGGCCAGTGATCGAACACCACGGCGCAGTCCCGCCCGCTCCAGCGCAGCGTCGCGCCGCCAAGCATGCCGGCCAAGCCGCCGATCAGGCCGATCAGTGTGTTGGGCAACGTCCATGCGGCGCCCAGCATCTGCAGCGCGCGCAGCCAGAGCGGCCAGGATCGAGCGGCGGTGTTCAATCCGCCTCGTTCGGAATCAGCAGCCACAGGATCAGGTAGATCAGAATGCCGGGGAAGGCGGCCGAGCCGATCGATACCAGCACGAACACGATCCGCACCAGGGTGGGGTTCCAGCCGAAGCGATGGGCAATGCCGCCCATCACGCCGGCAATCATGCGGTCGTTCAATGAACGCGACAGCGTCTTGGGCGTGGTGTTCACGGCGGTGTCTCCTCGGCTTGCGGGCAGAATCAGTCGAGCACGCCGCGACTCTACACCGCCTCCGTGTCTACGGCGTGCGGAGACGCAGCGCCTGCAGGCGCGCACCGAACCAGGCGGCCGCGGTCTGTTCAGGCTGCCCCGGGCACTGGATGCGGTAAGGCTTCCCGCTCATGCTGCTCTGGCTGGCGGCGCGCTCGATGAACTGCTCGGTGCTGTCCACCATGTCCTTCTTCAGCAGGTAGTCGTACTTGCGCTGCAGATGGGCGCGCGCATCGCCGCCGTCGTACCAGCTGCCATTGCGCTGGAAACGGCACTGCGAGCCGTCCAGGCTGGAAATCAGCTGGGCGATCTCCCGGCGTGCATCGGCACTGGGTGCGGCGTGGGCAAATTGTGCTGCCAGCAGTGCCGCAAGAATCAACGAAATCCGGTACGTCATCATCCCCCCAGGTCAGTCGAGCATGGCTCGACTCTACAGGTCACGCGCCTTCAACCAGCCATCGATCGTGGCCGGCACTTCGCGCTGGGCGCGGCCGGACACATAGATACCAATGTGGCCACCGCGGAAACTGGACTCGGTGTAGTCGTCCGTACCCAGGCGCCCACGCATCGCGCGCGAGGCGTCCGGCGGTACCAGATGGTCCTGCTCGGCATAGATGTTCAGCACCGGCAAGGTCACCTGCGACAGATCCACGGCTTCCTCGCCGATCCGCACCGTACCGTTCACCAGGCCGTTGCCCTGGTAGAACTGCTTGATGAAGTCACGGAACGCCTCGCCCGCCAGGTCCGGCGAATCGAAGATCCATTTTTCCATGCGCAGGAAATCCTCCAGCGCCGCCTTGTCGTCGAGGATATCGAGCAGACCGACGTACTTCTGCACGTTCAGGCGGAATGGCTTGAGCATCAGGTAGCTGGCATTCATCAGGTCAGCCGGTATGTTGCCCAGCGTATCCACCAGCAGATCCACGTCCACCTGCCGCGCCCAGTGCGAGAGCATGTTGTCGGCCGTCTGGAAATCGACCGGGGTGACCATGGTGATCAGCTTGCCCAGCTTCTCCCGGCGCAGCGCGGCATAGCACAGCGCGAACACACCGCCCTGGCAGATGCCGAGCAGGTCGATCGGGCCGCCACTGCGCACGCGCAGTGCATCCACCGCACCATCGATATAGCGCAGCAGATAGTCCTCCAGCGTCTGGAAGCGCTCCGAACGATCCGGGTAGCCCCAGTCCAGCACGTACACGTCCTGCCCGAGCGCCAACAGCTTCTGCACCAGGGAGCGGTCGGCCTGCAGGTCGACCATGTACGGCCGGTTGACCAGTGCGTAGACGATCAGCAGCGGCGTGCGCCGGGTCGGCGCCTGTTCGCCGACGAAGCGGTAGAGCACCACCTTGCCGTCGCGCCACACTTCCTCGCGGGCGGTCACGCCATAGTCAACGTCTTCCACCTGCGGCAGCAGCTTCAGCCCTTCCATCAGCTTGCGCTGCATCGCCAGGGTTTCCTGCATCAGGTCATCGGCGTTGAAGCCCAGCGGTCCCTTCATCGGTCACGTGCCCGTGAGGTGGTGCGAGATTCGGACTTTTTGGCAGCCGCCTTCTTTGCCGGCGCGGCCCTCTTCGCGGCCTTGCGGGCGGCTGGCTTCACCTTCGCCGGCGTTGGCTGCGCCACCGGATCGACCGCAGCGGTTCCAGCCAGCACGGCCACTTGTGCCTGCAGCCGGCGCAGGCTGCGCTCCAGCTCGGCGATGCGGCGGTGTGCGGCATCCATCTCGCTGCGGGTCGGCAGGCCGATACGTTCACTCATCTGTTCCACCTCGCGCTGCAGGCCGGCGCGCAGACGCATCTGCGCGTTGCCCAGCGAGGCGTACACCTGCTGGAACGGTTCGGACATGGCGACCTTGGCGTAGGCCTCCTCGGCCACTTCGATCCACAGGTCGAACATCGCGCGGGCGCTGGTCAGCTGGCTGCCGGGCTGCTCGTGCTCGGCCAGGCGCTGCTCGAACAGCGCGAAGGCCTCGTCCAGTGCCTGCTTGATCTGATCGACATAGGCGCGCGAATGCTGCTGGTATTCCTCCTGCGCACGCAGCAGGGCCTGCCAACGCGCTTGGTGCTCGCGGCCGGGGCCGAATGCCGGGCTCTGCAGCCACGGGCCCGCCTGCAGCTGGAACTGCTGCAGCCATGCGGCGAATTCAGGTACTGCGGCACCGGCGTGGGTGCTGCCGCGGGCACCCTGCAGCATCCATTGCAGCATGCCGTCGCCCTGCCCCTGCACCGCCTCACGCCAGGCCTGGGCCACGTCGGCACTGCTGGCGTCGCGGCCGGCAAACCGAGCGGCGACCTCCTGCATGGTGCCGTACCAGCTGCCCGCCTGTTCGCGGAACCGGCGCACGGCATCTTCCGGCGCGCCGGGCGCCTGTTCGGGCAGCAATTGGCCCCACCAGTCAAACAACCGTTGCCAGCTGCCGGGGTCGTCACCGGCAGGTGCAGCGGGCGCGCCCGCATGGCGCAGAGCATCACCCCAGGCGCCGAAGTACTGCCGGGCCAGCGTCTCGAAATCGCTGCTGCCGGCATCGTGGGCCGAGCTGGTCATCGCAGGCCTCCGCAGGGCTGGCTCATGGCTTGGGGATACGCAGGGTCTTGCTGATCATCAGCGACCCGGACAGGGCGAACAACAGCACCATCGGGTGCAGCTGCCACGGTCCGATCTGCCACTGGCCGAACCAGATGTTCTGGCCGATGGCATCGGTGCCGGCGGCGATCGCCAGTACGATCACCAGCACCAGGCTGGTCGGGATCGGGGTGCCCTCGAAATACGTGACCTTGCCCTCATCGCCGGTCATTGCCTCGGCTGTGACGTTGTAGCGTGCCAGGCGGCTGACGCCGCAGCAGACGAAGTAGCTCAGCACCAGCCAGTCCCAGCCACCCTGCATGCCGCAGGCATAGGCCAGCGCCGCTGGGGCCACCCCGAAGGAGATCACGTCGGACAGCGAGTCCAGCTCGCGGCCCAGGGTGGAGCTGGACTTGCGCCAGCGCGCGATGCGCCCATCAAGGGCGTCGAAGATGAAGGCCAACGGGATCAGCGCCATGCCGAACAGCAGGTAGCCACGCTCGCCGTCCTGCAGGAAGCGCATGGCGGCAAATACCGCACCGGTGCCGCAGAACGCATTGGCCAGGGTGAACCAGTCGGCCAGCTGGAATTCGCGCAGCATCGAGAAGTGACGTTTCATGGGGGCTCACGGAGCATCAAGGCCCACAGGTTACCGCGAGCGCCGTCGCTGGTGACAGCGCTGACGGGGCCCACCCTTCACCGCCCCCTCACCCGCCCTCACCGGCGGTGAATTTTTCGCCACCCATCTTGACAGCCTAGGGGGGTGGCGCCTGTCGTGGCTTATCCACAAAGTTGCCCACGCGTAATCCACACCCCCTGTGGACAACCAGATCTCACCGACTGCGACGGTGGACATTTCCTCATCACCCTGACGCGGGGTTTCCCTACTTCCCAAGCCGCGAGGTCGGCGCTATGGTCACCGGCGGCCCGCCGCCGCCACGTCCGATTCCTGGTGACGGGCGATGATGATGCCGGATGCTTCCACCCTGGCCGCTCAGCTGCGAAGGCCCCGCCGCAGCGCCGCACTGGCGGTCCACACCTTGTGCTTGAAGCACTTTGACCTGCTGCTGGCGCAGCGGCGCTGAAGTGGTAGAGCCGGCCGCTGGCCGGCTGCCCCTGCCATTCCGGGGTGCCGGACGGCGGCAGGCAACTACCCAGCCTGCACCCGCCGCCAACGCGCGAAGCACAACACCTGCAGCACCAGCATGGCCAGCAACCCCAGCGGCCACGCCCACCACACGCCGGCCAGCGCGTGCTGCGCCTGCATCCACATCGCCAGCGGCAGTTCCACCAGCAGCACCGCTGCCATACCCAGCAACGCTGGCAACCATACCGTGCCGCTGCCGCGCATCACCCCGACAAGCACCGCGCTGATTCCCATCGCCAGCACGCCCCACACCACAGTGCGCAGCTGCAACGCAGCCAGTTCGCGTACGTCGGCTGCCGCCAGGATCAGCCCGGTCAGCCCGCGCGCCAGCGCCACAACCAGCACCACCACCACGCTCAGCGTCGCCAGCGCCACCAGCACACCAGTCCGGGCGATGGCCGGCAGCCGTGCTGTACGCCCGGCGCCCATCGCATGCGCCGCGAGGATGGTGGCGGTGATCCCCAACGACATTGCCGGCAACTGCACCCAGTTCATCAGCTGGTTGACCGCACCGTAGGCGGCCGTAGCGGTGTAGCCGTAACGGTTGATCCAGCCCAGCAACACGATTTCGGCGACGGCCAGGCTGAGCATCTGCAGCGAGGAGGGTATGCCGATGCGCAGCATCGATCGGATGATCGCGCCATCGAAACGAATGGCATGCAACAACTCAGGGCCCGGTGCCAGGGGATGTCCTGCCCGATGCCAACGCAACAACAGCCAGCCCAGGGCCAACAGCGAGGCAAACGCCGCCGACACCGCCGCACTGGCCGATCCCAGCCGCGGCAGGCCGGCCCAGCCCAGAATCAGCAGCGGCGTGCACAGCAGGCCCACCGCCGTGGCCAGCAGCAGCGCATGCAGCGGCGTCTTCGCATCGCCTACTGCGCGGCTCACGGCAGTGGCCAGCCACAGGAGGAAGAACGCCGGCGCCGCCAGCAGCAGCACGCGCGCGTAGACGATGGACTCACCGAGGATCGGTGCCGGTGTACCCAGTGACATCAGAAGCTGTGGTGCGAAACCGCTCCCCAGAGCCATCACCAGCACCGACAGCACAAGGATCAGCGCCACCGCACTGCCAGCCACCGCGCGCACCTGCTGCGGCCGACCCGCGCCCCAGGCGTGCCCGATCAGCACCATCGCGCCGGTCGCCAGGCCCATCACCAGGGCCAGCAGCAGGAAGAAGACCGGGAAGAACGCAGCGGCCACGGCCACCGCCTGGGTACCGAGCAGATGGCCGAGGTAGATGTTGTCCAGCGTGCCTGCGGCCAGCTGCAGCGCATTGGTCAGCAGCATCGGCAGCAGCAGGGCCAGGTAGGTGCGCCACAGAGGCGGCGCGACCAGGGGCGTGGGATGTACAGGGGAGTTCATGGGGTTCTCTGGGCAAGGCGCTGCCCTGCCCGGCGTTTCCACCAGCAAAGCAAGCACAGGGGACCGGGCCGTGGCCCGCGATCAGGTGGCGCCGCCGTTCAACGACGGCGCGATGGATCAGCCGTCAGCGCTGTCGAACGCCAGACGCAGGGCGTGGTCGCGCACATCCCTGGGCCAGGAATGCAGCACCGCTTCCAGGCCCGCACGGTCGTGCGCGAACAGCACGCGGATGGCCTCCTCGAAGCCCGGCAGGTCACCGGCGATGGTCTGCAGGAAGAGATAGGCGCGCTCGGCATCGCGACGCCGGCGGTCCTTGTCCGCACCGGCGCGGCTGGCCGCCTCCACCAGTTTTCGCAATGCCACCGAGGCGCCGCCCGGCTGCTCGGCCAGCCAGGCCCAATGGCGCGGCAGCAAGGTCACTTCACGGGCGACCACGCCCAGCTTGGGGCGGCCACGGCCACGCGGGGTCGCAGCGTCTTCGGCAGTGATTTCGGCATCCGCCTCGCCAGAGGGGGAAAACGCTTCGGTTACCCGCGCCAGCAGTTCCTCGTCACTGCCGCGCGTATCGAAATCGCGGGTGCGACCGGTGGCGTTGTCGAACACCAGCAATGGGCCGGCAGCGTTGTCGGCGCGCAGCCGCTTGAGCGCCAGTGCCGCCACTTCCGGGCTGCCGCAGGCAACGAGGCGATGGCCGTCGAAACAACTGAAGGGAGGGAGTCGGGACGCAGGCATGGCAATGGCATCAGAGGTGATGCGCGAATATTGCCCGGGTAATTTATGGCTGTCAATATTGCCCGGGTATTAATCGACCAAAAGAGCGTGCCAACCCAGATTGGCACTCCCCGGAATGGTTGGCACCTCCCCGACTCACCGGGTCACAGCCGGCTATAGGACCAACTGACCATGCGCCCGTCCTTGTACGGCATCACGCCGTGGAACGGGCGCGGGTCGGCGTCGAACACCAGCGGCAGGAAGTTGCGGTCGCCTTCCCACATCGGCAGCGTGTCCAGCTTGTCCAGATCCACCCACTCCAGCGTGCCTTCGTGGTTGCCGCCGTGCGGGGTGCCTTCGAAGCTGTCGATGACGAACACGAAGCCCAGCCAGTCTTCGCCGTGCTTGCCGAAACCGGGCCAGCTGAGAGTGCCGCGCAGGCGCATGCCGGTGCAGTCGATGCCGGCTTCCTCGGCAATCTCGCGGCGCATGCTGGCCGCCACGTCCTCGTCCGCTTCGATCTTGCCACCCAGGCCGTTGTACTTGCCGAGGTGATGGTCACCGGGGCGCGTATTGCGATGGATCATCAGCACCTGGCGACGATCGGGCGACAGCACATAGCCCAGAGTGGCGACGATCGGGGTGTACGGCATGGGGCGGCATCCAGCGGCAGGTCAGCCCTGGATTATGGCCGATCAGCGCACGAGCGACAGGCGGCGCTCGGCAGGCGCACCGGCGCCATCGGGGTCACGGCGCAGCGTTGCGACGCCGTGGCCGCGCTCGGCCAGGTATTCCAGCCACTTGCCGAGGAAGGTGTTCATCCGCATGCGATGACTGATCAACTCCGCCGGCGGCGGGTACAGGCCCATGGTGTCCTGCCAGCGGCGGCCGACGTAGCAATGGGTGGTCTCGGCCTGGCGCGCGTCACGGTACAGGCGAACATAGGCCGAGGGATCCGGCTCGCCGGTGACCGGGTCGGCAATGTCGTAGGTCAGCCGCAGTTCCACCGTATAGCGGTGGCACTCGATCACGTCCAGGCGGACATCCAGGCCGTCGCCGATCGAGGAAATGTAGCTGCCCGCCGCCAGTCCCGCCGGTTCGAACAGGCGCACCAGATGGCGGTAGTTCTCCGCGTACAGGCCCATGAGCCAGCTCAGCCGGCTCAGGCGGGGAATGCGTTCGGTACGGGGCAAGGCTCGGGCCATGGGTCGATCCTACACGTTGGTGCTTCAACGTGGGGGCGCCTCAAGCCACAGCCAACCCGACGGTCGCTTTCATCGTGGTAGTGCCGGCCGCTGGCCGGCAACTGCCTCGCATGAAGGCGGATCGGGGTGCCGGCCAGCGACCGGCACAACCGTTGGATGGGGTCGCGCTGCGGGG
>NZ_JBHHMJ010000765.1:0-8650 GCF_042136455.1 Stenotrophomonas sp. 3diitr2024 | reverse complement strand
ATCCCTTTCGCGTTGCGAAAGGGATCTGACCCCACTCCCCCATTTGCGCCCGCCCACTGCCCACCTAGAATGCCCCCATGAGCACCCTGACCTTCCGCGCCGCCACGCCGGCCGACATCCCCGCCCTGATCGCCCTTGTCACCTCGGCCTACCGTGGCGACGCCAGCCGCGTGGGCTGGACTACCGAAGCCGACCTGCTGGATGGCGCCCGCATCGACGCCGAAGGCATCCAGGCCGACCTGGACCGCCCCCGCTCCACCATCCTGCTGGCCGAGCGCGAAGGCGTTCTTGTGGCCTGCGCCCACGTTGCCGACGTTGAGGGCAAGGGCTACTTCGGCATGTTCTCGGTCGACCCCGCACAGCAGGGCGGCGGCGTCGGCAAGCAGCTGATGGACGCCGCCGAAGCCCACGCCGCACGCGAATGGAACGTGCCGGTGATGCAGATGACGGTGATCGACGTACGCGACGAACTGATCGCCTTCTACGAGCGTCGTGGCTACCAGCGGACCGGCATCAAGAAACCCTTCCCATATGGCGACGAACGCTTCGGCATCCCCAAGCGCGACGACCTGCGCTTCGAGATCCTGGAAAAACCGCTGGCCGGAGCGGCCGCGTGAGCGATACCTGGACCTTCGTGTGCGCCAGCAACGAGCTGCTGCCCGGTGAAATGAAGAGCGTGTTCGACGAGGTGACCGGCACCCCGATCGTGGTGTTCAACCTCGACGGCGAGCTGTACGCGCTGGAAGACCAGTGCACGCACGAGGAATTCGAGCTGTCCTCGGGCGAGTTCAACACCGCCGAAGGCAGCGTGGAGTGCGTGCTTCACGGCGCGCGCTTCGACGTACGCGATGGCCGCGCCCTGTGCGCACCGGCCTATACCCCGGTGCCCAAGTTCCCGGTGAAGCGCGAACACGACGCCGTCTGGACGCGCGACGACCGGGATTGAGGCGGCGCCCCGACCTGGGGTACCCACTTATGGTCTGGATCTGCAGGAGGCCCCGCAAGGGCCTTCGCAGGGCGTTCCCCGGCCGCCCCGGCGTCCCGCAGCACCCCGTACATGCGAATCATTATCGTTGATGTTATTCTACGTAACATCTTCGTAACGACTTCGCCCTCGCGCCATGGCATCGCCCGCGCCCACTGCCACGTTGTGCCAGCTCGCCCGCCAGGGGTGGCCACTGGCCGTGGCCGTGCTGCTGACGCTGCTGCTGGGCTGGTCGGCGCTGCACGAAGGACGCAGCAACGCCCCGACTACCCAAGGGTGGCAGGCACATGCCGAAGGCTTGCGCCAGGTCATGCCATTGCCGGCGCCGTCGGCAGACGAATGCCCGCAACATGCTGCACCTGCACCGGAGCCGCCGCTTGAGGGTGAGGGCAACACGCCCTGCACCGGAGTGGCACCCCTGCGCGCGCCCCTGGTCGCACATATCCCGCTATGGCGCTCCGATGCCCTGCGCCGGCAACTGCACGATCCCGCACTGCGCTTGAACCCCGGCCACGCACCGCCCGCACCGCACGCCAGCTGAGGCGCCCTGCGGCTGTTGCCGTGCGCCTGAAGTCGTTCGCCGCATCGCCGGGCATCAGCTCGGCTCTACAGAAGACGCTCCCTCCCTGTCGTCGCGCTGTCTGCGCTTCGGCCTTCGCCGTTTCCCGATCCACGCCACTACCCAAAGCCATGACCCACATCACGTCCCGCAAGCACGCCCCGCGCGTTTCCCTGCTCGCCACCGCCACCCTGGCCGCAGGCTTCGCGCCGCTGGCCGCGCAGGCTGCCGACAGCGCTGATGCCGCATCCAGCAAGGCCACCGACCTGGACAAGGTGCAGGTGCGCGGCAGCTGGTTCAATCCGTCCTCGCCGAAGTTCACCGCCGAACTGCTGGACACCCCCAAGTCAGTGTCGATCGTGTCGGAGAAGCTGATCGCCGAAACCGGTGCGACCAACCTGCAGGATGCGCTGCGCATGGTGCCGGGCATCACCTTCGGTGCCGGCGAAGGCGGCAACCCGACCGGCGACCGCCCCTTCATCCGTGGCTTCGATTCGCAGAGCAACGTCTTCGTCGACGGCCTGCGCGACGTCGGCTCGCAGACCCGCGAGATCTTCGACCTGGAGCAGGTGGAAGTGGTCAAGGGCCCGAGCTCGGCCTACGGTGGCCGTGATTCCGGTGGTGGCAGCCTGAACCTGGTGAGCAAAACGCCGAAGCTGAAGAACGAGACCAGCGCCAGCATGGGCATCGGTACCGACAGCTACGCACGCGGCACCGTGGACGCCAACTACGTTCTGGGCGACGGCATCGCCGCGCGCCTGAACCTGATGAAGCACGAATCGGACATCGCTGGCCGCGACGCCGCCAATGTCAGCCGCTGGGGCATCGCACCGTCGATCGCGTTCGGCCTGAACGGCCCGGCGCAGCTGATCGCCAGCCACTACCACATGCAGAGCGATGACCTGCCGGACGCGGGTGGCTTCCCGTATGGCAACCCGAACGGGGCGCCGGCCTCGAAGTGGGTCGACGGCCGCCCGATGGTGCCGGACCGCAACAACTACTACGGCCTGGTCGACCGTGACTTCCAGCGCACCCGCGCCGACATCAGCACGCTGGATGCCAGCTACGATTTCGGCGGCCACAAGCTGCGCAACATCGCGCGCCTGGGCAACACCAGCAACGACTACCTGTGGACCCAGCCGGACGACAGCCAGGGCAACCCGAACAACTACGGTACCCTGTGGCGCCGTACCAACGCCCGCGCCGTCGACGTCAAGAGTTTCGCCGACCAGCTGGGCCTGACCGGTGCCTTCCAGACCGGTGCGCTCAAGCACAGCTACAGCGCAGGCGTGGAGTACAGCGACGAGAAGATGACCCGCGGCAGCTACCTGATGACGCCGGGCACCAGCAACCCGCTCACCGGCAACAGCAAGTGCCCGACCACCGGCGCGGCCACCGGTTACAACTGCACCGATTTCGCCAATCCGGATCCGCGCGATCCGTGGGCAGCCACCCATTCGGTGTACCGCAGCGACAAGGCACTGGACGTCGAGCAGCGCACCAGGACCACCTCCGCCTACGTGTTCGACACCATCGAGCTCAATGAGCAGTGGATGATCAACCTCGGCCTGCGCTACGACGACTTCCGCACCACCCTGACCACTCCGGTGGCCGGCAAGGCACCGACCCGCGTGCGCAACAGCAACGACTTCCTGAACTACCAGGCCGGTGTGGTGTTCAAGCCGGCCGCCAGCGGCAGCATCTACCTGTCGTGGGGCACCTCCTCGACCCCGCCGGGCATGGACGGTGGTGACGGTTCGGACGGCCTGAGCGCCGCCGTGGCCGACCTCAAGCCGCAGGACACGAAGAACCTCGAACTGGGCACCAAGTGGGACCTGTTCGACCAGCGCCTGAACCTGACCGCAGCGATCTTCCACACCGTGATGAACAACGCACGCGTGACGGTCGACAACGGCACCAGCCAGAACGCCGGCAAGAAGGAGATCAACGGCTTCGAACTGGGCTTCACCGGCCAGCTGACCGACGCCTGGAGCCTGTACGGCGGCTACACCTACCTGGACTCGGAACTGAAGGACAACGGTTTCGTCTGTGGCGCACCGGTGGGCCGCACCTGCCCGTCCAACGTGTACGTGCCGTCGCCGTACAACGGCAACGTGTTCCCGAACACTGCCAAGCACAGCGCCAACCTGTGGACCACCTACCGCTTCCCGATCGGCCTGACCCTCGGCGCCGGCGCGTTCTACTCGGACAAGCAGTACGGTGATGTCGCCAACACCAAGTGGATCCCGAGCTACACCCGCTTCGACGCGATGGCCAGCTACGCGATCCAGGACAACATCAGCCTGCAGCTCAACGTGCAGAACCTGACCGACAAGACCTACTTCACCAAGGCCTATGCCTCGCACTACGCGAGCATCGCCCCGGGTCGCTCGGCCACCCTGGCACTGAACGTCAAGTTCTGATGTAACGGCGCTCCACCACGGCGGCAGGGGCTCCTGCCGCCGTTTTTGTTTCCGGCGATACTCACCCCATCATGGCACCCCGTACCCCCATCGACAGCGACGCCCTGGCCGAGCTGCTCCAGCACGATCCACAGGCTGCGTTCGCACGCGTGCGCGACGCCGCACAGGCCGGGCAGGTCGATGCACAACTGCTGCTCGCGCAGATGCACATGGAAGGTAAAGGCACCGCGCAGGACGCCTCGGCTGCGCTGCTCTGGTACGAAACCGCCGCCAACAACGGCGCGCCGATGGCGATGAACATGCTCGGCCGCTGCCATGAGCTGGGCCAGGGCACCACGCCCGATCCCACGCTGGCCGCGGTGTGGTACCGGCGCGCGGCCGACACCGGGCTGGACTGGGGCCTGTACAACCTGGCCAACCTGCTGGCCACCGGCCGCGGCGTGCCCCAGGACCGCGCGCAGGCACTGGCCCTGTACACCCGTGCCGCGCACCTGGGCCATGCCAAATCGATGAACCTGCTGGCCCGCCATCTCGAAGACGGGCTGGATACCGCGGCTGATCCGCAGGCGGCGCTCGCCTGGTACCAGCGCGCGGCCGAGGCCGGTGATTTCCGCGGCCAGGCCAACTACGCCTCGATCCTGCTGCAGGCCGGCCAGGTCGAGCAGGCCGTGCACTGGCTGCGGCTCGCCCTGGCGCACGGCAGCCCGGCGTTCATGGCGCACATCGTGCCGGAACTGGCCGCGTCGCCGCATCCGCAGGTGCGCGCCCTGGTCGCACCGCCGTCCCTCTGAGGAGCCCCGCATGCTGCTGCACATCCCCGACATTCTCAGCGCCGACCAGGTGGCCGACTTCCGCCGCCGACTGGATGCCGCCGACTGGACCGATGGCCGCGAGACCGTCGGCCATCTGGGCGCACAGGCCAAGCACAACCAGCAGCTGCCCGAGGCTTCCCCGCTGCGCCGCGAACTGGGCGAGATCATCCTCGTCGCGCTGGCCCGGCACCCGCTGTTCTTCAGCGCCGCGCTGCCGCTGAAGTACCTGCCGCCGCGCTTCAACCGCTACAGTGGTGGCGGCGCCTATGGCTACCACGTCGATGGTGCGGTGATGAACCTGGCCAATGGCGAGCAGCTGCGCTCGGACATCTCCTGCACCCTGTTCCTGTCCGCGCCCGAGGAGTACGAAGGCGGCGAGCTGATCATCAGCGACACCTACGGCGAGCACGAAGTGAAGCTGCCGGCCGGCGACCTGGTCGTGTACCCGTCCAGCAGCCTGCACCAGGTGCGGCCGGTTACCCGTGGCGCACGCGTGGCTTCTTTCTTCTGGGTGCAGAGCATGATCCGCGACGACGTGCAGCGCCGCCTGTTGTGGGAAATGGATGGCTCGATCGAGCGCCTGCGGCAGACCGGCGGCGACGCCGAGGCGATCCTGCAGCTGACCGGCGTGTACCACAACCTTTTGCGGCGCTGGAGCGAAGTCTGAGCCTTGCCGGGCCGGCCTGCGATATTTTGGCAATCATTCTCATTTGCAACAGCTAACGGCTCTCATTACAATCACGCCCCGTTGATGCCGGCCGCTGCCGGCAGACCCCTGGGGACCCCTGCTTGCTGCGTCCGCTTCGCCCTCGCCCACTCATCCATCGCAAGATGGGCACCGCCATGCGCGGCCAGCGTCCGGCGCTGGCCAGCCTGCTGGCATGGGTGGCGATGCTGGCGTTGCTGCTGGGCACCCTGCCACTGCTGCCACAGGCCCAGGCCGGAATGGCCATGCAGATGCCGCTGGAAGAGCGCGGTGGCGAAAGCCCCCTGCAGGAAGAGGCGCCGGCCAAGCTGCGCCGCTGTGCCGCCACCCCGGTGAAAGCGGCCGAGCAGCCACACCCGCCGTTGCTGCTGGCCAGCCACTGGCTGCGCACTGAACTCGAACTCGTACCCGCCACGCCGGCCATGCCCGGCGTGCGCCCGGACTGGCCGCTGGCCGCTCCGGACACGCCCTGGGCCGATGCGCCCGGGCGCCGCCAGCAACGCGGCCAGGCGCCGCCGCTCGCCTGATCCACGGCCTGGCGTGACCGCCTGCGCGGTCGCGCCTGCACGCCACTGTCTGCTTCATCCCTGCCGCCCCTGACCGGGCCTTCCGTGCCTGCCGCGCCCTTCGCGCACGGCATCGCGCCACCCTGCATCCTTCGAGGTAACTGCCATGGCCCAGCGCCATCGTGTCCGTTCGTCCCTGTCCCGTACCCTGCTGACCAGCGCCGTGCTGGCGGCTTTCGCCAGCCCCGCCTTCGCCCACGGTGACGCCGCCGGCGCACCGCAGACGCTGGACAAGGTGGTGGTCACTGCCTCCGGCTTCGAACAGAAGGTGATCGATGCCCCGGCCAGCATCAGCGTGGTCAGCCGCGAGGAACTGAGCAAGCGCCCGTATACCAGCCTGGTCGATGCGCTGCGCGACGTCGAAGGCATCGACGTGGGCCTGGAAGCGACCGACAAGAACGGCCGCGCCACCGTGTCGATGCGCGGCCTGCCGTCCGAGTACACCCTGGTGCTGATCGACGGCCGTCGCCAGAGCAATGTCGGCCAGATCTACCCGAACAACTTCGGTGGCGGCCAGTTCGCCTACCTGCCGCCACTGGAGGCGATCGAACGCATCGAAGTCGTGCGCGGGCCGATGTCCACGCTGTACGGCTCGGACGCGATGGGCGGCGTCATCAACATCATCACCCGCCGCAACCAGGACAGCTGGCACGGCTCGGTGACCCAAGGCTTCACCGTGCAGCAGGACGACCAGTTCGGCGATGCGCGCACCACCGACCTCTACCTCAGCGGCCCACTGCTGAAGGATCGCCTCAGCCTGGCGGTACGCGGCAGCTACTACGATGCCAAGGCCTCGAACCCGGAATGGGATGCACTGACCCTTCCCGACGGTACGCCGTGGGAGCGCAGCATCGGCTTCGGCGGTGGCGGCAAGTCGGTCGCCAACACCAACTGGAATACCGGGGTGCGCCTGGACTTCCGCATCAACGACGATCACGAACTGTGGCTGGACTACGACGTGTCGCGGCAGAAATACGACAACAGCGAAGGCCAGACCGGCACCCTCGACAGCCTGGCCA
Source organism: Stenotrophomonas sp. 3diitr2024 (assembly GCF_042136455.1). NCBI lineage: Bacteria > Pseudomonadati > Pseudomonadota > Gammaproteobacteria > Lysobacterales > Lysobacteraceae > Stenotrophomonas > Stenotrophomonas sp. 3diitr2024. The sequence goes on along the minus strand of NZ_JBHHMJ010000765.1, from coordinate 1,580 downwards.
GCCTGTGGCGCGTCGGCAATGCGGTGATCCCCAACCCGAACGGCAGCGGCACCGTCACCCGCCGTGTGGTGCAGCCGCGCGTGGGCTACACCGCCTACCAGCGCTACGAGCGCGATCAGCTATCGTTGACCCACCAGGGCCGCTACAGCTTCGGCACCTGGCAGACTTCGCTGACCCACAGCAAGAGCAGCAATCTCGGCCGTTCTCTGCCGCTGACCCTGGACGAGCGTGCCAACCTGCAGGCGCTGTGGAATGACGTCTGCCGTCGCACCGGCGCTTCCAACAACTGCGCGGCCGGCCGTGGCAATGCGCTGGCCGCACTCCATCCCAGCGAGATGGCGCGCCTGCAGGCGTTCCTGCCGCGCCCGCTGCGCACCATGGAGCTGGAAGGCTACCTGCTCGACACGATGCTCGACCTGGACTTCGGCGCACACAAGCTGACCGTGGGTGGCCAGTACAACAACACTGACATGGTCGATGGCGTGTTCGGCATGGATGGCGCTGGCTACCGCAGCAACACCAGGCAGAAGCACCGCATGTGGGCGCTGTTCGCCGAGGACAACTGGGCGCTGACCGACACCCTCACCGCCACCTTCGGCCTGCGCTACGACGACCACAACGTGTTCGGCAGCCACGTCAGTCCGCGTGGCTACCTGGTGTGGAACGCCAGCGATGCGTGGACCTTCAAGGGCGGCGTCAGCACCGGCTACAAGACCCCGCGACCGGACCAGCTGTTCCCGGGCATCACCGGCTTCGGTGGTCAGGGCGTGCTGCCATTGGTCGGTTCGCCGAACCTCAAGCCTGAAACCAGCACCAACTACGAGCTGGCCGCCTACTACGAGGGCCAGCGCTGGGGCTTCAACGTCACCGGCTTCTTCAACACGTTCGAAGACAAGATCGCCAGCGGCGGCACCTTCCCCAACTGCGAAGTGGCGCGCGCCGGCAGCGGCTACTGCGTGGACATCGGCCCGGGTTGGGCGGCACTGGGCTACAGCACCTTCACCCAGAGCGTGAACATCGACAAGGCCGAGACCCGCGGTGCCGAACTGGCCGCGCATGTCGACCTGCTCGACACTCTGCAGCTGCGCGGCAACTACACCTGGACGAAGAGTGAGCAGACCAGTGGCGCACAGAAGGGGTTGCCGATCAGCGGCACCATGCCGGCAAGACACATGGCCAACGCCAGCCTCAACTGGCAGATCAACGAAGCGGTCAGCCTGTCGCTGATCGGTGAGGGCCGCTACGACCGCTACCGCGACACGCTGCTGGATGCCAACGGCGCCAGCAACACCCGCTACTACGAGGACTACACGATCTTCCATCTCGGTGGCAGCTGGAAGGCCACGCCCTGGCTGACGGTGAACGCGCGGGTCAACAACCTGCTCGACAAGGATTTCGTCTCGCAGTCGTGCCTGTTGATCAGCCAGAGCGAATTCAACTGCGTGGACGACTATGCGACCAAGGACCAGCGGCGCAGCTACTGGATTTCGCTGAACGCGAAGTTCTGATCGCCGCGCCCTGCTCCTGCTCCACGCATGGCGTGGATCTACCGATCGGTAGTGCCGGCCGCTGGCCGGCAC
>NZ_JBHHMJ010000759.1:0-1355 GCF_042136455.1 Stenotrophomonas sp. 3diitr2024 | reverse complement strand
TGGGAATGCCGCAACAGCGAGCATGAAGCGGAAAAGGTGGCCGCCGAGATCGCCTTCGTGGCGCAGTCGCGCAACGTGCCGTGGAGTGACTTCTGCATATGTCAGTTTTTCGATATTCTCTTTCTTCTTTTGTTCAATTCGAATTGTTCCGACACGTTCAATTGTACTAACATATCCTTTATTTTCTGCATCTTTAATTGCACGGTAAGCGGTCCCTTCACTTACACTCAAATCTTTCGCAATTTGTCTTACAGAAATTTTATGGCCTACTGGCAGGCTATTAATATGTTCTAAAATTTGGTTATGCTTGGTAGCCAAATGGTTTCACCATACTTTCTTTTCCCTAAATTCTTCATGTGTTGTACTTTCAGTATACTATATTTTCAAAACTGTTACACTCTCTCTTTGCATACCTGTACTATTTTTTTTATAACAAAATGACTCTTACATTCCACCAGTCATTCTATTACAACAATGTAATGCTATTGTCATCTCATTCGATAGTTCGTCCACTTAATTGCCTATACAATTAAGACAAGAAATAAAACAAAGGAGCGAACACATGATGAAAAAATTTTTAGAGGTTGTAGGTGCTGTATTTTTAGCTTTCGTAGATGGGAAAAAAGTTGCAATGGAATTGAATGAAACACCTGAACAACCACGTACCAAAAGAAAAGAATCACCAAAACAAATACAAGCATTAAAAGCTGTCCTACACACGTAAAAAACCCTTCACTTTTCTTTTCAAATGAAGGGTTTCTTTTCTATAGTGTAATACTTTCTCCAGCTTCTAATACTTTCCCTGTACAATTTTGTAGCTTTTCTACAAATTGATATGGATCTTGTTCAATAACTGGGAACGTATTGTAATGCATCGGTACAACAGTTTTCGCATTAATCCATTTTGCCGCTAGTACAGCATCTTCTGGTCCCATTGTGAAATTATCACCAATTGGTAAAAATGCTAGATCAACTTTATTTAATTCCCCAATTAACTTCATATCAGAGAATAGTGCAGTATCTCCTGCGTGGTATACAGTTTTCTCTTCTGCTGTAAATAAAATACCTGCTGGCATACCTGTATATGTAATCGTCTTATTTTCTTCATCAATATAACTAGAGCCGTGGAATGCTTGTGTAAACTTCACTTTTCCGAAGTCAAATTCATGTGAACCACCAATATGCATCGGGTGTGTATTTACACCTTGCCAACTTAAAAATGTTGCTAGTTCAAATGGCGCTACAACAACTGCATTATTTTTCTTCGCAAGTTCTACTGTATCTCCAACATGATCACCGTGTCCATGCGATAAAAGAATTGCATCCACTTTTACATCTTCAGTTTTTAAATCTGT
>NZ_JBHHMJ010000752.1:0-381 GCF_042136455.1 Stenotrophomonas sp. 3diitr2024 | reverse complement strand
CCTGCAGATGCACCACCATCGCGCCGAGCACTGGATCGTGGTCAGTGGCACCGCCGAGGTGACCCGTGGCGATGAAGTGATCCTGCTCAGCGAGAACCAGAGCACCTACATTCCGCTGGGCGTGACCCACCGCCTGAGCACGACCACGCATGGACCTGAAAAGTGGCTACCCCTGGTGGGCAGTGCGCAACGGACTGCTGCAGGCCTTTCCCCCACTGGAGCAGGATCTGCGCTGCGACGTGCTGGTGGTCGGTGGCGACTTCGCGACCACCTTCGAGGATGCGATCGCCCTGCAGTCGGCGCAGTGCCGCAAGGATGCTGCGTGCAGCAAGCGTTTCCCGACCGATACCCGCGCGCAGCTGCGCAGCGTGGTCGACACCC
>NZ_JBHHMJ010000750.1:0-494 GCF_042136455.1 Stenotrophomonas sp. 3diitr2024 | reverse complement strand
CACCTGAAGTTCAACAGGAAGAAACTGAAATCGCAGTAGCTCAACAAGAAGAGATTATTCCTTTACAAGCACATATGAAACACTAAAAACTCCAAAGTTTTACTTTGGAGTTTTTAGCTTCCCACGTATTTAACAACAAGGTGAGGATTAATTTCTCCTTCTTCCTTTCCCTTATCCATTCTCTGTTTCATCTTGTGCATACCGATGACATCATTCGTATGAAGGTGAATTTCATTTACATATAATCCCTCTGTACAAAAAGCTTCTACAAAATCTAGTCCATTTTTTGCTCCCCAGCCCATATTATAATCAAGAGAAAGAATATTCACATCATAATCCCGAACCATTTGCAAGGCACATTCTACTGTAGTTGCGGACACATACCCGAACGGGCAACTTGACCCCGGCGCACGGCCTGCCGACCATAAGCTGTTAACCCGCGACATCGGCGGCCGCCCCCCTCCGGCACGTCCCCGTCCCCTGCCGCGTTCCCC
>NZ_JBHHMJ010000747.1:0-3024 GCF_042136455.1 Stenotrophomonas sp. 3diitr2024 | reverse complement strand
GGCCGGCCCGGGAACCGGGCCGGCGCGGGGATTACGGCGAGGTCGCCTTCTGGTTCAGCACGACGTTGACGATGCCGCTGTAGCGACCCTTGGTGGTGATCGGGGCCGGGGTGGCCTGGGCAATGGTCAACGGCATCGAGATCGAGGCGCCCGGGGTCGAACCGGCACCGGTGAACAGGTCGACCGCCTTGTACTCGATGGCGGCGGCACCCAGCGTGCGATTGTTGAGGCTGATGCTCATCGGCACGGTGACGCTGCCGGTTTCATTTGCGAGGGCAAACGCACCGTCGATACGTGCCTCGATATCGGCGGTGTCATCATTGGAGTGGATACGCACGCGCTGGGTGTTCGGAATCAGGCCGCGCAGCGGATCGTGGGTCAGCGTGACCAGGTCTGGCAACGGGGTGCCGTCATCGCGCATCAGCGCCAGGGTCGGGTCGACGTCGGCATAGACGGAGATCTTGGTTTCCAGCGCGTGCGCGGACAGCGAAGCGGTGGCCAGCGCTGCAGCAAGCGCGGCCTTCTTGATGATGGCGTGCATGGGTGTCTCTCTCGGACAGGGGGAATATGAAAGCTCCCCTCCCCAAGGAGAAAAGGGAGGGAAGCATCGCCCGCGGGGATGGATGCGGGCGACGGAGAGAATGTTAGAAATCCATTGCCATGCAGGCCATTCAAGCATTCCTAAAACACTGAGTGTTAAGGAGAATTCTTGAATTCGCTCAATGTTCGAGGGTTATGCAATTTCCCTCATCGGTTCAATGCAACAAACCTCATTGCATTGAATTTGTAGAGCCGAGCCCACGCTCGGCTACCGTTGGCTTCAACCTGCAGGCACGACGGTGACGTGATCGACATCGATGTCGGTGGGCTTGAAGCGATGCGTGTCGACCTTGCCACGCAGCTCGACCACGGTGTCGGCACCGATGGCCTGCGGCGGCAGGTCTTCGTCATCGATCTCGACCTCGATCTGGCCGCTGGCATCACGGAACTGGTAGCGCTCGTCACCGATCTTGGCGGTGAGGGTGCCACGCAGCACCACCGGATGATCATCGCGCTGCGCACGTGCGTCAGCGACGGTGCTGGCAGCGGCCCCTGCCCCCGGCCCGGTGTACTGCGCGAAGGCCTGCGGGCTCAGCAGGGCCAGCGGCGTGGCGATGAAAGCGATGGCGATCAGTCGGTTCATGGCGTTCTCCATACAGGGATCAGTACGCACAGGTTCTATCGCCTTCGACGTGATACCCATGCAATAGATCCGAAAAGATGTGAATGCGACATTCATTGTCAGAACGCGTTCAGATCCGGAAGCGGGCTCTTGTCGTGCGGACCAACGTTCCGCGGTCGCCATCCGCCGAAGACGATCAAGACAAAAAAAAACGCCCCGCAGATGCGGGGCGCTTCCAGCACAACCTACGCGGGCGATCAGCCCTGGTAGTCGCGCACGTCGCTGCCGGTGTAGACCTGGCGCGGACGGCCGATCTTCATTTCCGGGTCGACCTGCTGTTCCAGCCAATGCGACACCCAGCCGGAAGTACGGCCCAGGGCGAACATGACGGTGAACATTTCGGTCGGGATCTGCAGCGCCTTGTAGATGATGCCGCTGTAGAAATCGACGTTCGGGTACAGCTTGCGGGCGACGAAGTACTCGTCCTGCAGCGCAGCCTGTTCCAGCTTCACGGCCACGTCCAGCAGCGGATCCTGCACGCCCAGCTGCTTGAGCACCTTGCTGGTCATCTCGCCGATGACCTTGGCGCGCGGGTCGAAGTTCTTGTAGACGCGGTGGCCGAAGCCCATCAGGCGGAAGCCGGAGGTCTTGTCCTTGGCCTTGACCACGGCGGACTCGACGTTGTCGGCGCTGCCGATCTCTTCGAGCATCTTCAGCACGGCTTCGTTGGCACCGCCGTGGGCTGGACCCCACAGCGCGGTGACGCCCGCAGCGACCGACGCGTACGGGTTGGCACCGGTCGAGCCGACCAGGCGCACGGTCGAGGTCGAGGCGTTCTGCTCGTGGTCGGCATGCAGGATGAACAGCAGGTCCAGTGCCTTCACCACGTCCGGATTCAGGTCGTACTGGCCGTCAGCGGACTCGAAGGTCTGCTTCAGGAAGCGGCTGACGTAGTCCAGCGAGGTGTCCGGCTTGTTGGCCGGCAGGCCCTTGCCGTGGCGGTAGATCAGCGCCGACAGGGTCGGCACCTTGGCGATCAGGCGCACGGCGGCCTTGCGGCGCTGCTCGGCGTCGGACAGGTCCAGCGAGTCGTGGTAGATGGCCGACAGCTGCGCGATCGCGGCCGCCAGGATCGCCATCGGGTGGGCATCCTTGGCGAAGCTGCCGATCAGGGTATTGATCGAATCGTCGACGTTGGCTTCGGCGGTCAGCTCATCGGTGAAGGCCTTCAGCTGCTCGGCGCTCGGGCGCTCGCCGTTGATCAGCAGGTAGGCCACTTCGACGTAGCTCGACTTTTCCGACAGCTGTTCGATCGGGTAGCCGCGGTACAGCAGCACACCCTTGTCGCCGTCGATGTAGGTGATGGCGGACTTGCAGCTGGCCGTCGCGGTGAAGCCGGAATCGTAGGTGAAGAACCCCGTTTCCTTGGTCAGCTTCGCGATGTCGACGCAGTCGTTGCCAAGGGTGGGTTTGATGACGGGCAGAACGACGGACTTATCGCCGGCGTTGAGCGTGACCTGATCAAGATCGGACACTGTGTGCGCTCCTTCATGGGAAGGCGCCTGCCCAAGCGCATTGGTCAGGCACGTGAATGACGTCCTCGGCCTGTGCCGGGGATCACGTCATTATCGCACAGCAGCATTTGTCGGGTGCTAGACGGAAGTCGTATACGACAGGCGGCCGGACACCGGCCGTTGAGCGGCCCGGATCGGCAAAAGCGTTGTCACACGAACGCAGTGTTCCGTCCATCCAAACGCCCGTTGGGTTGGCCTTGGGGAAAAACAAACGGCCGCGCAGAGCGCGGCCGTCGGTTCGAAGCTGGATCGACAGCTCAGCGCGCGTAGCGCTTCTGGAACTTGTCG
>NZ_JBHHMJ010000739.1:0-17091 GCF_042136455.1 Stenotrophomonas sp. 3diitr2024 | reverse complement strand
CCGGCAACCAGGCAATGCCTGACGGATTGATGGGGATGCCGGCCAGCGGCCGGCACTACCATCACCCATTCAGCGCGCAACACGCCGTCGCCGCCCATCCGCGCTAACATGCAGGTTTTCCCCCGCAGGAACGCCCCGCATGAACTCGCGCAGCCCCCTTACCGTCGCCCTGATCCAGGAGCGCAACCACGGTGATGCCGCCGCCAACCTGGCGGTGATCGAAGCACGCGTGGCCGAGGCGGCTGCGCAGGGTGCCAAGCTGGTGCTGCTGCAGGAACTGCACAACGGCCCGTATTTCTGCCAGCACGAATCGGTGGACGAATTCGACCTGGCCGAATCCATTCCGGGCCCGAGCACCGAGCGCCTGGGCGCACTGGCGAAGAAGCATGGCGTGGTGCTGGTCGGCTCGCTGTTCGAGCGCCGCGCTGCCGGCCTGTACCACAACACCGCCGTGGTGTTCGAGAAGGACGGCAGCCTGCTCGGCAAGTACCGCAAGATGCACATCCCGGACGACCCGGGCTTCTACGAGAAGTTCTACTTCACCCCGGGCGACATCGGCTTCAAGCCGATCGATACGTCGGTGGGTCGCCTGGGCGTGCTGGTGTGCTGGGACCAGTGGTACCCGGAAGCGGCGCGCCTGATGGCGCTGGCCGGTGCCGAGCTGCTGCTGTACCCGACCGCGATCGGCTGGGACCCGGACGACGTGCAGGACGAGAAGACCCGCCAGCGCGACGCCTGGGTGCTGAGCCACCGTGGCCACGCCGTGGCCAACGGCCTGCCGGTGCTGAGCTGCAACCGCGTCGGCCACGAGGCGTCGCCGCTGGGCGCGTCGGGCATCCAGTTCTGGGGCAACAGCCACGTGCTCGGCCCGCAGGGCGAGTTCCTGGCCGAGGCCGGCACCGAGGCCACCGTGCTGCTGTGCGACGTCGACCTGCAGCGCAGCGAGCATGTGCGCCGCATCTGGCCGTTCCTGCGTGATCGCCGCATCGATGCATACGGCGACCTGCTCAAGCGCTACATCGACTGAGCCGGAGCCCGCGCATGGCCGTCCTCATCCGTGATGCCGGCCCGGCCGACATCGACGCGATCACCGCGATCTATGCGGTGGAAGTGACTGACTTCGTCAACACCTACGAGTACGACATCCCGGACGCGACCGAGATGCTGCGCCGCATGCGCGACATCATTGATCGTGGCTTCCCCTACCTGGTCGCCGAGATCGACGGCCAGGTGGCTGGCTATGCCTATGCCAACACCTATCGCACCCGCATTGCCTACCAGTGGACCGTGGAGAACTCGGTCTACGTCGATGCCGCGTTCCAGGGCAAGGGTGTCGGCACCGGCCTGCTGCAGGCCTTGATCGACGCCTGCGTGGCACGTGGCTACCGGCAGATGGTGGCGGTGATCGGCGAACCGACCAACACCGCCTCGATCAAGCTGCACGAACGCTTCGGCTTCGAGCTGGTGGGCGTGTTCCGTGGCCTCGGCCGCAAGCATGGCCGCTGGCTGGACACCGTACAGATGCAGCGCGCGCTCGGCGATGGCGCCGACACCGCACCCTCCAATGAATGAACCCATGACCGAAACCCTTCCCGAGACCGGCGACGACCTGTTCGCCGGCCAGCCGGTGCGCGTCGTCGAACGCGACGGCGTGCGCTACACCCTGCTGGGCACCGCCCACGTCTCCCGCGCCAGCGTCGAGGCCGTTGAAAAAGCCATCGACAGCGGCCGCTTCGATGCCGTTGCCGTCGAGCTGGACCCGCAGCGCCTGCAGGCGCTGAGCGACCCTGACACGCTCGCCAAGCTCGACCTGGTCGAGGTGATCCGCAAGGGCCGCGTCGCCCTGTTCGCCGCCAACCTCGCTCTGTCCGCCTATCAGCGCCGCCTGGCCGAGCAACTCGACATCGAGCCCGGCGCCGAGCTGAAACGTGCGGTGGAACTCGCCCGCGAACGCAACCTGCCGGTGCACCTGATCGACCGCGAGGTTGGCCTGACCTTCCGCCGCGCGTCGCAACGGCTGGGCTTCTTCGGCAAGCTGAAGCTGGTTGCCGGCCTCGGCGCCGGCCTGTTCTCGTCCGAGGAAGTGGGCGAGAACGAGATCGAGAAGCTCAAGCAGGGCGACATGCTGGAATCGAGCTTCGGTGAGTTCGCAAGCGAGAGCCCGGCGCTGTACGAAACCATCATCGGCGAGCGCGACCGCTACATGGCCACCCGCCTGCGCGAAGAACACGACCCGCGCCAGCGCGAAGTGCTGGCAGTGGTCGGAGCCGGCCACCTGGCGGGTCTGGCACGCCACCTGGAAACCGACACCGAGGCACCGGCGCCGCTGCGCGCCGAGCTGGAGGCGGTGCCGAAGAAGCGCAACATCCCGTGGTTCACGCTGGGCATCCTGGCGATCGTGGCGACCGGCATCGGCGTAGGCTTCTACCGCGGCGGCCTGGGCGTAGGCACCGAGCTGCTGGCAACCTGGGCGATGTATACCGGCGGCCTGGCCGGCCTGGGCTGCCTGCTGGCCGGTGGTCACCCGCTGAGCATCCTCACCGCGATCGCGGTAGCCCCGTTCAAGCCGTTCCGCCTGAGCATCCCGACCGGCGCCTTCTCGGCACTGGTGGAAGCGCGTGTGCGCAAGCCAGCCTACGAGGACTTCCTGAAGCTGCGCGACGATGCGCAGAGCCTGAAGGGCTGGTACCGCAATCGCGTTACCCGCGTGGTGCTGACCTTCATGCTGACCAACATCGGCAGCATGCTTGGCCTGTGGCTGACCACGTTCAAGGTGTGGGGAAAGGTGGCGGGATGACGTCCCAGCGCTCGTGCCTATACTCAGCGTTTTAGGAAGGAACACTCCAATGGATGCATACGATGCGCTGATGCGCGATGGTTTCGTGGTGGTGCGCCAGGCCATCGCACCCGCGCTGGTCCAGGACATCAACGCGCGCATCGCGCGCTTCAAGCAGCGCAATCCAAAGGCGGTGTCGCGCAACCTGGACGAACACAAGCGCATGTATCGGGTCGTCAACCTGCACCTGGCGGTGGATGCGATGACCCGCCTGCTCACTGACAACCCGGCCATCGACGTCTGCGACCGGTTCCTCGGCGAACCGACCACGCTCTACACCAGCCTCTACTACGAGCGCGGATCGGAACAGTCTTTGCATCGCGATACGCCAGTGTTCTGCACCTCTCCGGGCGAGCGCTACATGGGAGTGTGGACCGCACTGGATGCGGTTGATGAAAGCAATGGCCCCCTTCGCGTGGTTCCGGGCAGCCACCTGTTGCCGCCGATTGACGTGCAGGCGCTGCGACGCACTGTCTTCGGCGACGGCCCGATCAGCGCCATGTCGCCGGAAGGCTGGACCGCCTATCAGGATGCGGTGGCGCGTCAATGCGAAGACGCTGGCCTGAAGCCGCAGTCGGTGCACGTGCAGCCTGGCGATGTGATCGTCTGGCACCCGCAGCTGTTCCACGGCGGCGCGCCACATCCCTCTGCCGGAACGCGTCGCAGCGTGGTCATGCACGTAACGCCGAAGTCGATGCCGGTGGGCCACATGGATGTTTTCTACGGGCAAACTCCTCCGCTGTCCAAAGCACCGTGGCGCTATTACCGGCGTGGCCAGCGTGAGATCGCACGGTTCGGGCAGGTGGATTTCGGTCACGAGTACACGCGCCGGACCTGGTTCCTGCGCAAGGCCTGACCCAAGCCGAAAAAAGGGGGAGGCCGCCCCACTACGACCGGCCTCCCCCACACCACAACACGTTGACGTGCATTACAGCCGGGCAGCGCCCGGCTCTACCATCTCCACTCCACGCGCGCGGCGGATCAGCCGCGTCACGGCATTGCGCAGGTCATCGAGCACCGCGTAGATCGTCGGCAGGAACAGCAGGCTGACTACGGTCGAGAACGCCAGGCCGCCGGCAATCGCGCGCGCCATCGGCGAGTACTCCGGGCCATTGCCGAACATCTGCGTGTCGGTCAGCGAGATCGGCACCATCGCCAGGATCGCCGTGCCCATGGTCATCATGATCGGGCGCAGGCGTTCGCGTGAGCCTTCCACCAGCGCCTGGGTACGGCCCATGCCGCTGCGCCGCAGGTTGTTGATGTGCTCGATCATCACGATGCCGTTGTTCACCACCACGCCCATCAGCACCAGGATGCCGATGAAGGACATGATTCCGAACGAGGTGCCGGTGATCCAGAACAGCCAGAACACGCCGAAGATCGAGAACAGCACGCCACTCATGATTGCCGCCGGGAACAGCAGCGACTCGAAAACCGCCGCCATCACCACGTAGATCATCACCAGCGCGATCAGCAGGTTGAACACCATCTGCTGCATGGCTTCATCATCGTTGCCGTAGTCGCCGCCATCGAAGGTGAAGCCGTAGCCGGCCGGGAAGTTCATCGGCTTGAGCACGGCCTCTATCGCCTTGCGCCCGTCCGGTGCGGTGACCTTCCCGGCCAGGTTGGCCTTGATGGTCAATGTCGTCTGACGATTGGTACGGCCGATCTGGGTGGCCGACGAACCAACGTCCACGGTGACCAGGCTCAGCAGCGGCACGCTGCGGCCATCGCCGGTACGCACGCTGAAACCGGCCAGGTCTTCCGGGCTGCTCTGCTCGGCGCCGGCAAAGCGCACCCACACCGGCACTTCATTGTCACCGCGACGGAACTCGCGCATCGGTGCGCCGCGCAGCGCCAGGCCGACGAAGCTGGCCACCTGTTCGGCGTTGAAACCGAACGCTGCTGCACGCTCACGGTCGACGCGTACCTTCAGCTCGCCGCCCTTCTCGCCGTTGTCGATGCGCACGTCCCGCAGTTCGGCACGCTGCGCCAGCAACGGCACCACTTCCTGGCCGATCTCCTGCAGCATCGAGCTGGAATCGCCCACCAGCTGCACCTGCACGCCCTGGTTGCCGCCACCCCCGCCATCGCCGCCCTGGTTACCGACGAAATAGTCGGTGCGGGCGGACTTCGGCAGGCCCTTGCGCAACTCTTCCTGCAGCGCCTTGATGTCCTTGGCGTACTTCTCGTCCAGGGTGACCACCGTGGAGCTGCCTTCCTGCTCGCTGTACCAGGAGTACACCTGCTTCACGTGCAGGCGCTCGCGGTTCTGGTCGATCCAGCTCTCCACGCGCGCCACTTCCTCGGACATCTGCCGGTAGGTGTAGGCGCCCTTCCACATGTAGCCGATGAAGATGTCCTTGCCGCCCTCGCCCCCGAACATGTCGACCTTGGTCAGCTTCATCGGCACCAGGCTGACCAGTACCACCAGCAGGATGCCGAGCAGGCTCCAGCCGCGGTGGTGCAGCGACCAGTCCAGCAGCTGTGCATAGCGCCGCTGCAGGCGCGCGATCAGGCCGGTCTGCGAGTGCACCAGCTTGGGCGTGGCCATGCGTGCGGACAGCATCGGAATCAGGCTGACCGCGACCAGCCACGAGGCCAGCAGCGAGACCGAGATGGTGATCGCGATCTGCGCCATGAAGATGCTGATGTTGTTGGTCTCGCCGAACAGGTTCGGCACGAACACGATGCAGTGGCACAGCGTACCGGCGCTGAGCGCGATGGCCACGTTGCGGGTGCCGATGATCGAGGCCAGCCGTGGCTGCCCCGGCATGCGCTCGCGCTCCTGGTAGATGCTCTCCACCACCACCACGGCGTTGTCGACCAGCATGCCCACGGCCAGCAGCAGGCCCATCATGGTCAGGATGTTCAGCGTCACCCCGACGAAGTACATGAAGCCCAGGGTGATGGTGAAGCAGATCGGAATGGCCAGGGTCACCATCAGCGTCGACGGCCAATGGCGCAGGAAGAAGAACAGCACCGTCACCGACAGGATCAGGCCGACCGCACCGGCTTCGGCCAGCTCCAGCAGCGACGAGGTCACCGCCTTTCCCTGGTTGTCGATCACCTTGATCTGCACGTCGCGCATCGACGGCTGCGCGCGGATCGCCTCGACTTCGGCCAGCGCCGCACGCGAGACGTCCACCAGGTTGGCACTGCGCTCCTTGAAGATATCCAGGCCCACCGCCGGGTTGCCGTCCAGACGGCGCCCGTAGTTCATCCGCGCCGGCTTCAGGCGCACGTCGGCGATATCGCCCAGGCGCAGGCCCTTGGCGTTGATCACCAGGTCGCGCATCTCCTGCAGGTCGGTGATCTCGCCCACCGGCTGCACGCGCACGCGCTGGCCGTTGTCGTCGATCTGACCGGCCGAGATCGAGAAGTTCAGCGTGCGCAGGCGCTCGCTCAGCTCGTTGATGCTCAACCCATGCGCGTTGAGCCGGTTCGGATCGATGGCGATCTCCACCTCGTTCGGCGGTGCACCGGTGATATCGACGCGGGCCACACCGGGAATACGCTCGATGCGCCGTTTGAATTCACGGTCGAGCATGTCATAGGCAGTGGTCAGGTCGGTGGTACTGGCCAGGCGTACCTTCAGTACCGGCTGGTCACTGCTGGACCACTTGAACACGTTGTAGCGCTGCAGGTCGTCGGGCAGGTCGCTGCGAATCGCATCGATACGCTCGCGCGCGTCGGACGCGGCAATGGCGATGTCGCGGTCCCAGTCGCTGAACTCGATGTAGATCAGCGCGGCCTCGGAGGTGGCCGATGAGCGCATGCGCTTGATGCCGGTCATCGTCGCCAGCGACTCCTCGACCGGGCGGATGATGGTCCGCTCCACTTCCTCGGGCGTCGAACCGGTGTATGGGATCTGCACGAACAGGAACGGCGCGGAGATGTCCGGCAGCGCCTCCAACGGCAGCCGGAACGAAGCGATCAGGCCGATTACTACCAGCGACACGAAGCACATGATGGTGGTGACCGGGCGGCGGATGGAGAACTCGGCAACGCTCATGCCGGCTCCTCCACACCTGCCGTGCCGCCCTCGTCGCCATGCAGGCCTTCACCGGCATGCTTGCGGCCGCGCTCACGGTAATAGGCGTCGCCGCGACGGTCCATCAGGTCGTACACCACCGGGATCACCAGCAGCGTCAGCAGCGTCGACACCAGCAGGCCACCGATCACGGTGATCGCCATCGGTGCACGCACTTCGGCGCCCTCGCCCATGGCCACCGCCAGCGGCAGGAAGCCGAACAGCGTGCACAGCGTGGTCATGATGATCGGGCGCAGGCGCGAGCGCGCACCTTCCACCAGCGCCTCATGCTTGGCCACGCCGGCTTCGCGCAGCTGGTTGACCTTGTCGATCAGGATGATCGCGTTCTTGGTGACCAGGCCGACCAGCAGGATCAAGCCGATGAACACCACCACCGAGATGGGCTTGCCGGTCAGCATCAGCGCCAGGATCGCGCCGACCAGCGCCAGCGGGATGGTGAACAGGATCACGAACGGGTGCAGCAGCGACTCGAACTGCGAGGCCATCACCAGGTAGACCAGGAAGATCGCCAAACCAAAGGCGAAGATCAGCGACTTCGCCGCCTGCGCCAGCTCCTCGCCCTGGCCACCGATGTGCAGGCCAACGCCCGCACCCAGCGGCTGCTCGGCCACCATCTGCTGCACTTCGCGCATGGCTGCGCCGAGGTCGATGTCGCGCAGGTTGGCCGATACCACCGCCACCCGGGTCTGGTCGGCACGATGGATCTCGCTGGGGCCGGTGGTGGCGACCACGTCGGCCACCGCGTCCAGGGTGACCGGGCGGGTGCTGCCCGGATTGACGATCAGCCGGCGGATGCTCTCGACGCTGGCGCGGTCACCTTCCTGGGCACGCACCAGCACGTCGATCTTGCGATCACGGAAGCTGTAGCGGGTGGCGACGTCGCCGCGCACCTTCTTCACCACCACGTCGGCGATCTGGCGGGTGGTCAGGCCCAGCGCACCCGCGCGCTCCTGGTCGAAGCGGATCTGGATTTCCGGGAAGCCCTCTTCCACCGTCGACTTCACGTCGGCGTAGTGCGCATTGCCGCGCAGCATCGCCGCCAAGCGCTGGCCGGCCACTTCCAGGGTCGCCATGTCCTGCCCGCGCAGTTCGATTTCCAACGGCGTGGAGAAGCTGAACAACGCCGGCCGCGCGAAGTCGACCTGGGCGCCCGGGTGCTGGCTCATGGTGCCGCGCAGGCGTTCGGTGATTGCCGCTTCAGTGCGCGCGTTGCCACCGCCTTCCATCACCACAGTCAGCTTGCCGATGTTCTCGCCGCTTTCGGTCGGACTGGCATCCAGCCGGGTGCCGCTGCCACTGACGCCATACAGCGAGGCCACGCCCTCCCCCTTGCCGTGCGCCAGCTGCAGCTCGCGCACCAGCGCATCGGTCTGCTTCAGCGGCGTGCCGGCCGGCAGCTTCACCGTCATTTCGAACCGGTCCTGCGCCAGCTGCGGAATCAGGTCCGCGCCAAGCATCGGTACCAGCGCCATGGTCGCCACGAAGATGATGGCTGCCACGCCCAGCACCTTGCCGGGATGCGCCAGCGCACTCGGCAGCAGGCGCAGGTAGCCTCGCTCGGCGCCTGCATAGGGCTTCATCGCCAGGTCGCTGGCCTTGCGCATCACCGGGCCGACCACTGCCACCACGCCACGCCACACGCGCACGACAAGCCAGGCCAGCGCATAGAAGCTCCAGCGCACGCTGGCAACCACGCCACGGCGGCCCAGCGCGACCGGCTTCTGCCAGCGCTTCTGCGGCTGCCATGCTTCGTTCGGCGCCTCTTCCGGGAACGCCAGCGGTGGCCGCCCCTTCAGCGAGCTCAGCATCGGGATCAGGGTCATCGACACCAGCAGCGAGATCGCGATGGCGATCGCCACGGTCAGCGCCTGGTCGCGGAACAGCTGTCCTGCAATCCCGTCGACGAACACCAGCGGCAGGAACACGGCGATGGTGGTCAGGGTTGAGGCAACCACCGCCATGCTCACTTCGCGGGTGCCGGCAATGGCCGCCTGCAGGATGCCCAGGCCACGCTCGCGGGCCTTGGCGATGCTCTCCAGCACCACGATCGAGTCATCCACCACCAGGCCGGTGGCCAAGGCCAGGCCTCCCAGCGACATCACGTTCAGGCTCAGGCCGAGCTGGCCCATGAAGAAGAACGTGGCGATGATCGATACAGGCAACGACAGGCTGATCACGAACGTGCTCCAGCCATCGCGCAGGAACAGGAAGATGATCAGGATTGCCAGCAGGCCACCGATCACCGCGTCCTTCTTGACGTCGGCGATGGCGTGCTCGATGAAGCGCGACTGGTCCTCGATGGTGGTCAGCTCGACATCGGACGGGAACGTACCCTTGATCTGCTCCAGGCGCTTGCGCAGCGCTTCGGCGGTGGACACGGTGTTGGCGTCGCCTTCCTTGTAGATGGCCAGCTCGACCGATTCCTTGCCGCCCAGGCGGATGATCGCTTCACGCTCCTTGTAGCCCTGCCGCACCGTGGCCACGTCCTTCAGGCGTACCGGCACGCCATTGGCGACCACGCTGGAGCCACCACCGGACGATGCGCTCTGTGCCGCCGACGCGGCGGCGATGGCTGCAGCCGAACCAGTCGACGCGGCGATGTTGAACATCTGCTGCAACGCCGAGTCGGCTGCGCTGCCATTGGCGGCCTGGGTGGTCACCAGCAGGTTGCGGATTTCCTCGAGGTCGGCGAACTGGTTGACGGTACGCACCAGGAAGCGCTGGGAGCCCTCCTCCAGGCGGCCGCCGGAGATGTTGATGTTCTCGTCCTTGAGACGCTTGATGACGGTGTCGATCGGCAGGTTCAGCTGCGCCAGCTTCTGCTGGTCGATGTCGACCTGGATCTCGTCTTCCAGGCCACCGCCCACCTTCACTGCTGCCACGCCGGTGACCGGCTCCAGCTTCTTCTTCAGGTCTTCATCGGCATAGCGGCGCAGGCCGGTCAGCTCGCGGACCGCATCGGCATCGCTGGTCGGCGCCGTCTTGTTCGACAGCACCAAGCGCATGATTGGCTCGGTGGACGGATTGAAGCGCAGCAGCACCGGAGCCTTGGCCTCCAGCGGCAGGTTCAGCGCTTCCATCTTGTCACGCACCTCCAGGCTGGCCTGGTCCATGTTGGTGCCCCAGGCGAACTCCAGCACCACATCGCTCTGGCCGGTGCGCGAGACCGACTTCAGCTTGCGCAGGTTCTTGACCACGCCCACCGCTTCTTCAACCGGCTGGGTGATCAGGGTTTCGATTTCGGTCGGCGCCGCACCGGTGTATTCGGTGCGCACGGTCAGCGTCGGGTAGCTCAGGTCGGGCAGCAGGTTGACCTTGAGGTTGCCGAGCGCGATCAGGCCGAACAGCAGCAGCGTGACCGTGCACATGGCGATGGTCACACGGCGACGCGTGGCGAATTCCACCAGGCCGCCGCGCATGCCGGCGGCGGCGCCGTCGCTCGCCGGCGAGGCACCGTGGTCGTGGCCCGGGGCAGTCATTGCTTGCTCCCGGCCTTGTCTGCGGACTTGGCGGCCGCCGCGACCGCCTTCGCCTTCGGATCGGCGATCACCTGCACCGTGGTGCCGTCGCGCAGGGCGACCTTGCCGGCGGTGACCACCTGATCACCGGCCGCCAGGCCATCACGGATCTCCACCCACGGGCCCTCGGCGTAACCCAGCTTGACCGGAATGCGTGCGACCTTGCCTTCGCGCACGCGGAACACCGCAGGTTCACCGTCATCGAGCAACGCCAGGCGCGGCACCACCAGCGCATCGGCACGCTGGTCGTAATCGATGCGGATGCGGCCGAACATGCCGGGCTGCAGCGCGTGGGCGGCGCCATCGAAGGCACTGACCACGCGAAACGTGCCGCTGCCCGAGTCCACCACCGGCGCGATGCGGTCAACGGTGCCGGTGAAGCTCTGGCCCGGCAGTGCGTCGGCCGCCAGCGTCACCGGCTGGCCGGCACGCAGGGTGGCCAGCTCACGTTCGGGTACGTTGAGCGTGGCCTCCAGCCGCGAGTTGTCGACGATGCGGAAGATCGGTGTATTGATCTGCACGAAGTTGCCGGTCTTGATCGAGCGTGAGGCGATCACACCCGAGATCGGTGCCACGACCGTGGTGTAGGACAGCTCCAGCGTAGCCAGGCGGTACTGCGCACGGACGTTCTCCAGGTCGTAGCGCAGCTGGTCGACATCGGCAGCGCTGACCATCTGCTGGCCGACCAGCTTCTGTGCGCGCTGGTAGTTGTTTTCCAGCTTTCGCATCTGCGCTTCGCTCTGCGCCACGGCCAGGCGCGCGCGGTCCGGGTCCAGCCGCACCAGCGGCTGGCCGGCGGTGACCCGCTGCCCTTCCTCGACCAGCACCGCCAAGGCCACGCCGGAGGTTTTGGCGACCACCTGCGACTCTGCACGTGGCTCCAGCGCCGCGGTGCCGGTGTAGCTGGCTGCGACCGCACGATGGCTGGCCACCGCCACTTCGACCGGGACTGCGTCGACCTTCTTCTCCTCCTTGGTCTCGGCAGCCTTGGCTTCGGAATTGGGCCCTGCGGCGCAACCGCCCAGCAGCAGGGAGGTGGAGATCAGCAGTGCGGCAGCGCAGATTCCGCTGCGACGGCCGGACAGGAAGGTTGGGTGCGACATCGTCAGGTCCCTGGAGGATGCGTGGACAGGTGTGGCAGCAAAGTAATGCACCACTTCACGGCAACACCATATCCCAAAGGTCATGGTGTCTTCACGCCGCTGGTCGGCCCGCCCCCATTTCAGCTAGATGAAACCTGAGGCTATACTCGGGTCGTTCCGTACCCCACGCCGGAACGACCAGACCCGAATCCCCGGAAACGACACCATGCGCCCGCAGCCGCTCGCCGCTTGTCTCGCTCTGGCCGTCCTCCTGCCCCTTGGGGCCGCCGCACAGCCCGCTCCCGCTCCTGCCACACCCACCCCGGCGTCTGCCGCCGCGCCGGCGCCTGCCACGCCCACCGGCAACTTCGACAATGGCCGTGTCCTGGCCTACACCTGCCAGGGGTGCCACGGCATCACCGGCTACAAGAACGCCTACCCCAGCTACCGGGTGCCGAAGATCGGCGGCCAGACCCAGCAGTACCTGGCCCAGGCCCTGACCGAGTACCGCCAGGGCAAGCGCCGGCATCCGACGATGCAGGCGCAGTCGATGAGTTTCAGCGAACAGGAGATCGCCGATCTCTCTGTTTACCTGTCCACCGTCAAGTAAGGCCCGCCCATGTCGAAAGCCGCGCATCCGATGCGTCACGCCATCGCCCTGTCCGTTGCCCTGCTGCTGGCGGCCTGTTCGCAGTCGCAGGTGGAAAACAGCGAGAAATCCGCCGCCGACCCGGGCCATGCCAGCGGCGAACACGGCTCTTCGTCCTCCGCCGGCCTGCCGGCAGGCCGCGAGGCCGCCGGTGAAGCCCGCGCCAAGGTGAAGGGCAAGGCCACCAACCAGAGTTGCATCGACTGCCACGGGGCCGATGGCAATGCGCCGATCGATCCGACCTATCCGAAGCTGGGTGGGCAGTACGGCGACTATCTGGCGCATGCGCTGCAGGCCTACCGCGCCGGCGACCGCCAGCATGCGCTGATGACGCCGCAGGCGAAGGACCTGAGCGATCAGGACATCGCCGATCTGGCCGCGTATTTCGGTAGCCGGCCGAGCCAGTTGCGGGATCTGCACGGGGTCAAATGACGGCCGGCCCCGGTGGGTGCGGACCCTAGTCCGCACGGACCGTTGATTGGTGGGTGCGGACCGTTGGTCCGCACAGATCCGCATATCCACGCATGGCGTGGATCTACTGATTCTTCATCCGATCAATCGGCGCACTGCTGGCGCCGACCGATACTCAGCCTTCCAGCTCTTCCCAGCGCGCGTACGCGGCATCCAGCTCGGCCTGCACCTTGGCCAGCTGCTGGGTGTGCGCGGTCACTTCCGCACTGCTGCGGGTATAGAACGCCGGGTCGTTCATCGCCGAGGTCAACCCTTCGACGTCGCCTTCCAGTTTCTCGATGGTCTTCGGCAGCTGCTCCAGCTCGCGTGCTTCCTTGTAGGCCAGCTTGCGCTTGGGGGCAGCCGGGGGGGCAGCGGCCGGGGCGGCGGCCGGCGGCTGGGCTGCGGGGACCGAGGCAGGCGCCGCGATGCTGGCCGCATAACGCTGCCAGTCGCTGTAGCCACCGACGTACTCGCCGATCACGCCGTCGCCTTCCATCACCAGCGTGGAGGTCACCACGTTGTCGATGAAGTCACGGTCATGGCTGACCAGCAGCAGGGTGCCGGTGTACTCGCCCAGCAGCTCTTCCAGCAGCTCCAAAGTTTCCACGTCCAGGTCGTTGGTCGGTTCGTCCATCACCAGCAGATTGGACGGCTGCGCGAACAGCTTGGCCAGCAGCAGGCGGTTGCGCTCGCCACCGGACAGGCGGGTGATCGGCGCACGCGCGCGTTCCGGGGTGAACATGAAGTCCTGCAGGTAGGCATGCACGTGCTTGCGCTTGCCGTTGAACTCGAGGAAATCGCGGCCTTCGGCCACGTTCTCGATCGCGCTCCAGTCTTCGCGCAGCACCGCGCGGTACTGGTCGAAATAGGCGATCTGCAGGTTGGTGCCGGCGTTGACTTCGCCCTTGGCCGGCTGCAGCTCGCCCAGCAGCAGCTTCAGCAGCGTCGTCTTGCCGCTGCCGTTGGGGCCGATCAGGCCGATGCGGTCGCCGCGCATGATGGTGGTGGTGAAGTCGCGGACCATGGTGCGCTCACCGAAGGCGAACGAAATATCCTTGACGTCGATGACCTTCTTGCCAGAGCTGATGCCCTGTGCGGCTTCCATCTTGACGTTGCCGCTGAGATCACGGCGCTGCGAACGCTCCACGCGCATCGCCTTCAGGCGGCGCACGCGGCCCTCATCGCGGGTGCGGCGCGCCTTGATGCCTTGGCGGATCCAGACTTCTTCCTGCGCCAGCAGCTTGTCGAAGCGCGCGTTTTCCTGCGCCTGCGCGTTGAGGCGCTCCTCTCGGCGACGCTCGTAGTTGGCCCAGTCGCCCGGCCAGCTGGTGACCTGGCCACGGTCGATCTCGACGATGCGGGTGGCCAGTGCACGCAGGAAGCGGCGGTCATGGGTAACGAACACCACGCTGCCGCTCCAACCCTTCAGGAACGCTTCGAGCCAGTCGATGGCTTCGATATCGAGGTGGTTGGTCGGTTCGTCCAGCAGCAGCACGTCGGGGCTGGACACCAGCGCACGGGCGAGCAGCACGCGGCGCTTCATGCCGCCGGACAGGCGGCCGAACTCGGCTTCGCCGTCCAGGTCGAGCTTGGTCAGGGTTTCGCTGACGCGCTGATCCAGGCCCCAGCCGTTGGCGGCGTCGATCTTGGCCTGCACGTTGCCCAGTGCTTCGCCATCAAATACTTCGGCGTGGCTCAGGTGATGGAATTCGGCCAGCCACTGGCCCAGTTCACCGAGGCCATCGGCGACGACGTCGAACACCGAGCCGGCGGCGCCATGTGGCACTTCCTGCTCCAGGCGGGTGACGCGCACGCCCTGCTGCACGCGGACTTCCCCGTCATCGGGCTTGTGATCGCCGGACAGCAGCTTGAGCAGGGTGGATTTGCCGGCGCCGTTGCGGCCGATCAAGGCGATGCGTTCGCCCGGCTCGATCGACAGTTCGGCCTTTTCCAGCAACAACGGGCCGCCGACGCTGAAGTCGACGTTCTGCAGAGTAATCAGAGGCATCCGGATATTGTACGGGTTCGGGGCGTCGGCCGGGTTGCACCCGGCACCCGCGGTAGTGCCGGCCGCTGGCCGGCAACTTCAACGGCAACGTCAAAAGCTGGTTTCCTGTGGGATGCCGGGGCGGTGCGGGTCTGCAGGACACGCCGTAAACCCCTCCTTGGGGGCTCGATGGCGCCATCCACGGCACCAACGGTCCTGCAGACCCACACCGCCCCGCCTCTGACAGTTTCCCGCGATCTGTCGGAACGGCATTCTGCGCGGGTGGGTGTCGACCTTGGTCGACACGGCAGATCCAGGCCACGCGTGGATGAGCGCTGCAAGGCCTGTCGATCTGTCGGGGTCGGATCCCGTTGCTGCGCAAAGGGCTCTGACCCCTTCGTGGAATTCGCGCAGTGCAAGACCGATCCCTGCTACTCCACGTCCCCCAGCAACGCCTGCAACCCCGGCAGCCACTGCTTGCCGGGATGCCGTACCAACCACAGGGTGCGCTGCAGGGGCGGCAGCGGGGTCTCCAGCACGCGCAGCCGGCCCAGGGCCAGCGGCTCTTCCAGCGCGTGGCGGGAAAGGCAGGCCAGGCCGAGACCGGCGATGGCGGCCTGCTTGATCGCTTCGGTATTGCCCAGCTGCAGGGTCTGGGCGAAGCCGCGCAGGTGCGGCAACAGCGCCTGTTCCACTGCTTCGCGGGTGCCGGACCCCGGTTCGCGCAGCAGCCAGCGGGCACGGCGCAGTTCGTCCAGCGACCAGCGCGGGGGGACGTCGGCGGCGCCGACGATCACCAGCGGATCCTGCTGCCAGGCCGTGACCTGCAAACCGCGCTCATGGCACGGGCCTTCGATCAGGCCGGCGTCGACGTCCAGGCGCTGCACAGCGGCGACTACGCCAGCACTGTTGTCGATGCGCAGGTCGACTTCGGCCTGCGGCGCCTGCCGCAGCAGTTCAGCGATGCGCTGCGGCAGCAGGTAGTTGCCGATGGTGGTACTGGCGGCCAGTACCAACCGCAGCGGTGCCCCTTGCGACGGGTCTCCGCCGGCGGCCAGCTGCCGCTCCAGATCAGCGGCATTGACCAGCAGGGTGCGCGCCGGCTCCAGCAGTGCGCGGCCGTGCCCGTTCAGCGCCAGGCGACGGCCGATGCGGTCGAACAGCGGCGTACCGAAGTGCGCCTCCAGTTCCTGCAGGGCGGCGCTGCTGGCCGACTGCGAGAGCGCGATGGCCTGGCCGGCGGCGG
Organism: Stenotrophomonas sp. 3diitr2024; assembly: GCF_042136455.1. NCBI lineage: Bacteria > Pseudomonadati > Pseudomonadota > Gammaproteobacteria > Lysobacterales > Lysobacteraceae > Stenotrophomonas > Stenotrophomonas sp. 3diitr2024. The sequence continues at coordinate 1,266 of NZ_JBHHMJ010000739.1, read as the reverse complement.
TGGTGCTGCCGTGGTCGGCGATGGCGACGAAGACTTGCAGCTGGCGCAAGGTCAGGCGCATGGCATTTACCAGCTTGATAGGTAGGTTTCACCAATATTATTCGTTTTACAGGTCAGGGACGAAGGCGCACGCTTGTCCCGTCACTACAGCCCTACCCCTGCCATGAACGCCCCCGCTCTCTCCTCCTGGTCCCTGCCCGCCCTGCGCCAACGCTGGCAGCCGCGCCTGCCCGGCCTTCTGCTGGTGGGCCTGATCGCGGCGGCATCGCTGTACCTGGCCGAGCTTCCCTGGTTGCAGGCGCATGGCCTGAGTGCACTGACCGTCGCCATCGTGGCCGGCATCGTGGTCGGCAACACCCTCTACCCGCGGCTGGCGCCGAGCAGCGCGGCCGGTGTCGGCTTCTCCAAGCACTGGCTGCTGCGCGCCGGCATCGTGCTGTACGGCCTGCGCCTGACCTTCCAGGACATCGGCCATGTCGGCGTCAGCGGCGTGCTGATGGACGTGCTGGTGGTCGCCAGCACCTTCGGCCTGGCCTGCTGGCTGGGCGTACGTGTGTTCAAGATGGAACGCGAGGCGGCAATGCTGATCGGCGCCGGCAGCGCGATCTGCGGTGCGGCAGCGGTGATGGCCGCCGAACCGGTGGTGCGTGGCCGCGCTGCGCAGGTCACTGTCGCGGTTTCTACCGTCGTGGTGTTCGGCACGCTGGCGATGTTCCTGTACCCGGCGCTGTATGCGCTGGTGCAGTCGCACGGCTGGCTGGCGATGGGCGCGCGGCAGTACGGCCTGTTCACTGGTGCGACGGTGCACGAAGTGGCGCAGGTGGTGGCCGCCGGCCGCGCGGTCAGCGAAGCCGCCGCCGATACCGCGGTGATCACCAAGATGGTGCGGGTGATGCTGCTGGCGCCGTTCCTGGTCGTGTTGTCGTTGTGGCTGGCGCGTGGCGGCAAGGCCGGCGCCGACGGCAGCAAGGCGCGCATCGTAGTGCCGTGGTTCGCGTTCGGTTTCGTGGCAGTGGCCGGTTTCAATTCACTGCACCTGCTGCCGGCCAGCCTGCAGGCCGGGCTGGTGCAGTTGGATACCGTGCTGCTGGCGATGGCGATGGCCGCGCTGGGCCTGACCACCCATGTCTCGGCGCTGCGCCAGGCCGGCCTGAAGCCACTGCTGCTGGCGCTGATCCTGTTCGCCTGGCTGCTGTTCGGTGGCCTGGCGATCCACCAGGGTGTGTTGGCGGTGCTGGGCTGAGCAGGGCGTGCCGACCAACGGTC
>NZ_JBHHMJ010000729.1:0-2557 GCF_042136455.1 Stenotrophomonas sp. 3diitr2024 | reverse complement strand
AAACAAAAAATCACGCAAAATAATAACAAAGATATTAAATTCTCATACAGAACTGACATACCTATCTTATTAACTATTAAGGACATACATTTGTCTGAAAACCATTCGGCCAAGAACAAACTAAGTGCATGCTGAGTACTATTAAATAACATTCTTTGTATCGGTGAACGACGATGCAGGTGAATAATTAGCGTGACGAGTACAATAGCAACAATAGTTATATGGATTCCAAACTGCCAACTCATAGCGTAAATTATCGGAAAGGTAAGCGAGCTAGTTCCTCTCCAAAATCTTACAGGAAAATACTCAGCAATCCCCATAAATAGTAACAACACTATTAGTATTGTTGGATGAGAAGGGATTTTAATTTCAAGTAAAGATATAGTTATAGTAACCAAACCAAGAAAAGAAATAAAATAAAGATAAGAACTAGCAATCTTTTCTCTCATAAAGATAGAATTTACATCTTTCAAAACAACCCCTTCTTTCCTTATAAAAACTTCATTTTCTCTATTATCCAACAAAAAACCCGGCCGAAGCCGGGTTTTCCGCATGGAACCACAACGCCATCATTGCGCGTCGCGGGCTTCCTGCTCTTCTTCTTTCTGGCGATCGAAGAAGGCCATGATCCGGCTCATGATCGGGAAGGTGCCTTCGCGACCCAGTGCGGAGACCAGGAACCACGGCTCCTTCCAGCCCAGCTCGGCAACGATCTGCTCGGCCGCGGCCTGCGCCTCGTCTTCGAACATCAGGTCAGCCTTGTTCAGCACCAGCCAGCGCGGCTTTTTCAGCAGTTCCGGATCGTGCTTCCCCAGCTCGCGCTCGATCGCACGCACCTGCTCCACCGGCGAGATGCCGTCCACGCCACCTTCCATCGGCGAGATGTCCACCAGGTGCAGCAGCAGGCGGGTGCGCTGCAGGTGGCGCAGGAACTGCGCGCCCAGGCCGGCGCCATCGGCCGCGCCTTCGATCAGGCCGGGAATGTCGGCGATCACGAAGCTGCGGTGGTTCTCCACCTTCACCACGCCCAGGTTCGGGTACAGCGTGGTGAACGGGTAATCAGCCACCTTCGGCGTCGCCGCCGAAACGGCGCGGATCAGGGTGCTCTTGCCAGCGTTGGGGAAGCCCAGCAGGCCGACATCGGCCAGCAGCTTCAGCTCCAGCTTCAGCGTGCGCTCCTCGCCCGGCTCGCCCGGCAACGCCTGGCGCGGCGAGCGGTTGGTCGAGCTCTTGAAGTGCATGTTGCCCAGGCCGCCGCGACCGCCCTTGGCCACCAGCAGGCGATCGCCGTGCTGGGTCAGGTCGCCGATGACTTCATCGGTCGCCACGTTGATCACCACGGTGCCGACCGGCACGGTGATGGTCAGGTCTTCGCCACCCTTGCCATAGGCCTGGCGGCCCATGCCGTTCTCGCCGCGCTGCGCCTTGAAGATGCGGTCATGGCGGAAGTCGACCAGGGTGTTCAGGTTTTCGTCGGCGCGGATGTACACGCTGCCGCCCGCACCGCCGTCGCCGCCGTCCGGGCCGCCGAGCGGAATGAACTTCTCGCGACGGAAGCCAATGCAGCCGTTGCCGCCGTTGCCGGCGAACACTTCGATTTCTGCTTCGTCTACCAGTTTCATTGTTTCGATGCCTGCGATGGGCGTGGCCTGCAGGCCGCCGCCTTGAATGTTATGCCTGCCGATGGCCGGCAGCCCGGCCTGGCCGGTCTTGCTTCAACTCTAACGAAAAGCCCCGCCGAAGCGGGGCTCTTCATGCAGCACTCCCATGCCGGGGCACGGGTGCCGGCGATGCCTGGATCAGGCGTCGGCCGAGACGATGCTGACGGTGCGACGCTTCTTGGCGCCCTTGACCGAGAACTCCACCTTGCCGTCCACAAGGGCGAACAGGGTGTGGTCACGGCCCAGGCCAACGCCCGAACCCGGGTGGAACTGGGTGCCGCGCTGACGCACGATGATGTTGCCGGCTTCGATGGCCTGGCCGCCGAAGATCTTGACGCCCAGGTACTTCGGGTTGGAGTCGCGACCGTTGCGCGAGGAGCCTACGCCCTTTTTATGTGCCATGACTGCTTCTCCTGATGCTTAGCCGGCGATGCCGGTGATCTCGATTTCGGTGTAGTACTGACGGTGACCCTGACGCTTCATGTGGTGCTTGCGGCGACGGAACTTGATGATCCGGACCTTGTCAGCACGACCCTGGGACAGGACCTTGGCGGTGACGGCAGCGCCCTTCAGCGCATCGCCCAGCTTCACGCCGTCGCTGTCACCCAGCATCAGGATGTTGTCGAACTTGATCTCGCTGCCGACTTCGACTTCGAGCTTTTCAATGCGGAGCTTTTCGCCCTGCGCCACGCGGTATTGCTTACCGCCGGTGACCAGTACTGCGTACATGACCAGGCCTTCCTCTGTAGTTATTGTGGTCTGAGCTGCCGCCATCGAGGGCGGACAGGAGCGGGATTGTACGCAGATCATCGGGCGCGGGTCAAGTCAACCCCTGAACGCCGCAGGGGGCGGCGTCGGAACGGGGTCAGATCCCTTTTCACCCCGTGAAAAGGGAT
>NZ_JBHHMJ010000728.1:0-3603 GCF_042136455.1 Stenotrophomonas sp. 3diitr2024 | reverse complement strand
TCAGATCCCTTTTCACCCCGTGAAAAGGGATCTGACCCCTGCCTGTCGGCCTGTCTCACAAGGTGAGACACCGGGCTGGCATTGTCGCCCATTGCCCCCATCTGGTCACCTCGGTAGGCTGACCGATTGCCGTTCCCTGCTGGCCCGGCACCCAGCCAACGCCCCCACAACCGGATCCCCCATGGCGATGGATTTCATCCGCATCCGCGGCGCGCGGACGCACAACCTGAAGAACCTCGACCTCGACCTGCCCCGCGACAAGCTGATCGTGATCACCGGCCTGTCCGGCTCGGGCAAGTCCTCGCTGGCGTTCGACACCATCTATGCAGAAGGCCAGCGCCGCTATGTCGAGTCGTTGTCGGCCTATGCGCGCCAGTTCCTGAGCGTGATGGAAAAACCGGACCTGGACCACATCGAGGGCCTGTCCCCGGCGATCTCGATCGAGCAGAAGTCGACCTCGCACAACCCGCGTTCGACGGTCGGCACGATCACCGAGATCTACGACTACCTGCGCCTGCTGTACGCCCGCGTAGGCACCCCGCGCTGCCCAGACCACGGCTACCCGCTGGAAGCGCAGACGGTCAGCCAGATGGTCGACCAGGTGCTGACCCTGGACCCGGAACAGCGCTACATGCTGCTGGCGCCGGTCATCCGCGACCGCAAGGGCGAGCATGCCCAGGTGTTCGACCAGCTGCGCGCGCAGGGCTTCGTGCGCGTGCGCGTGGACGGCGAGCTGCATGAGATCGACGCGGTGCCGCCGCTGGCGCTGCGCCAGAAGCACACCATCGAGGCGGTGATCGACCGCTTCCGCCCGCGCGAGGACATCAAGCAGCGCCTGGCCGAGAGCTTCGAGACCGCGCTGAAGCTGGGCGACGGCATGGCCTCGGTGCAGAGCCTGGACAACACGGAAACCGCGCCGACCCTGTTCTCCTCCAAATACTCCTGCCCGGTCTGCGATTACTCGCTGCCGGAGCTGGAGCCGCGCCTGTTCTCGTTCAACGCACCGATGGGCGCCTGCCCCGGCTGCGATGGCCTGGGCATGGCCGAGTTCTTCGATCCCTCGCGCGTGGTGGTGCACCCCGAGCTGTCGCTGGCCGCCGGCGCGGTGCGCGGCTGGGATCGCCGCAACGCCTACTACTTCCAGCTGATCGCTTCGCTGGCCAAGCACTACCGGTTCGACGTCGACGCGGCCTGGAACTCGCTGCCGGACAAGGTGCAGCAGGCCGTGCTGTACGGCAGCGGCGATGAAGCTATCACTTTCACCTACTTCACCGAAGCCGGTGGCCGCACCCAGCGCAAGCATCGCTTCGAGGGCATCATTCCCAACCTCGAGCGCCGCTACAAGGAAACCGAATCGCCGGCGGTGCGCGAAGAGCTGTCCAAGTACATCAGCGAACAACCCTGCCCGGAATGCCATGGCGCGCGCCTGAACAAGGCTGCACGCAATGTGTTCGTGGCCGACCGCCCGCTGCCGGAGCTGGTGGTGCTTCCGATCGACGAGGCGCTGAAGTTCTTCAGCGAGCTGAGCCTGCCGGGCTGGCGTGGCGAGATCGCGGCGAAGATCGTCAAGGAAATCGGCGAACGCCTCGGCTTCCTGGTCGACGTGGGCCTGGATTACCTGACCCTGGAGCGCAAGGCCGACACCCTGTCCGGCGGCGAGGCGCAGCGCATCCGCCTGGCCAGCCAGATCGGTGCCGGCCTGGTCGGCGTGATGTACGTGCTCGACGAACCGTCGATCGGCCTGCACCAGCGCGACAACGAACGCCTGCTGGGCACCCTCACCCGCCTGCGCGACCTCGGCAACACGGTGATCGTGGTCGAGCATGACGAGGACGCGATCCGCCTGGCCGACTACGTGCTGGACATCGGCCCGGGCGCAGGCGTGCATGGCGGCGAGATCGTCGGCCAGGGCACCCTGCAGGACATCCTGGAGGCACCGCGCTCGCTGACCGGCCAGTACCTGTCGGGCAAGCGCGCGATCGAGATTCCGGCGCGCCGGCACAAGCCGAACCCGAAGATGACCCTGCACCTGCGCGGGGCCAGCGGCAACAACCTAAAGGGCGTGGACCTGGCGATTCCGTCGGGCCTGCTGACCTGCGTGACCGGCGTGTCCGGCTCCGGCAAGTCGACCCTGATCAACGACACCCTGTTCTCGCTGGCCGCCAACGAGATCAACGGTTCCTCGCACCCGATCGCCCCGTACAGGGAGATCGATGGCCTGGACCTGTTCGACAAGGTGGTGGACATCGACCAGTCGCCGATCGGCCGCACCCCGCGTTCGAACCCGGCCACCTACACCGGCCTGTTCACTCCCCTGCGCGAACTGTTCGCACAGGTGCCCGAAGCGCGTGCACGCGGCTACTCCCCGGGCCGCTTCAGCTTCAACGTGCGTGGTGGCCGCTGCGAGGCCTGCCAGGGCGATGGCCTGATCAAGGTCGAGATGCACTTCCTGCCGGACGTGTACGTGCCGTGCGATGTCTGCCATGGCAAGCGCTACAACCGCGAGACGCTGGAGATCCTGTACAAGGGTTTCAACATCAACGACGTGCTGGAAATGACCGTCGAGGATGCGCTGAAGCTGTTCGAGCCGGTGCCGTCGATCGCACGCAAGCTGGAAACACTGGTCGACGTCGGCCTGAGCTACATCAAGCTGGGCCAGAGCGCGACCACGCTGTCCGGTGGTGAAGCGCAGCGCGTGAAGCTGTCCAAGGAGCTGTCGCGCCGCGATACCGGCCGCACCCTGTACATCCTCGACGAGCCGACCACCGGCCTGCACTTCCACGACATCGAAGCGCTGCTGGGCGTGCTGCACAAGCTGCGCGACGAAGGCAACACGGTGGTGGTGATCGAGCACAACCTGGACGTGATCAAGACCGCCGACTGGATCGTCGATCTGGGTCCGGAGGGTGGCCACCGCGGCGGCACCATCCTGGTCACCGGCACGCCGGAAGACGTGGCGGCCTGCCCGCAGTCGTACACCGGCCAGTTCCTGGCCCGCATGCTGCCTTCCACCAGCGCGCGCCCCGAGCAGCCGGCCGCCGTGGCCAACAAGCCCGACGCCCGCCCGCCGCGCAAGGTGAAGCCCGAGAAGCCGGCCAAGGTGGCGAAGAAGGCCGTGGCCGCCAAGAGCGCCGGCAAGGCCAGCAAGAGCACGTCGAAGAAGAAGGACGCCTGATGAGCAGCGAACACAAGATCCTGGCCCGCATCCCGATCAGCGTGCGCTGGCGCGACATGGACAGCATGGGCCACGTCAACAACGCCAAGTACATTTCCTACTTGGAAGAAGCGCGCGTGCGCTGGATGCTGGGCGTGGACGGCGTGTCGATGACCGACCGCATCGCCCCGGTGGTGGCCGCGACCAACGTCAATTACCGGCTGCCGATCGTGTGGCCCAACGACATCGTGGTCGAATTGTTCGTCGAGCGCCTGGGCAACAGCAGCGTGACCATCGGCCACCGCATCGTCGACCAGCAGGACGAGTCGAAGCTGTACTCGGATGGCAACGTGGTGGTGGTCCGAGCGCGCCAATGGCGCGACGGGTTGGCTGCCGGCCCGCGAACTGGAACTGCTGGAAGAGAACTGCAAATGAGCCAGACCAAGAAC
>NZ_JBHHMJ010000725.1:0-18829 GCF_042136455.1 Stenotrophomonas sp. 3diitr2024 | reverse complement strand
CCAGACAAACGCAAAAGGGCCACCCTGTGGGCGGCCCTTTGCGTTTGTCTGGCGGAGAGAGGGGGATTCGAACCCCCGAAGCGCGGTTTAGACGCTTACACACTTTCCAGGCGTGCTCCTTCAACCACTCGGACACCTCTCCGGATCCCTGCCATCGGCAAACGCCTCAGCAGGGGCGCAGATTCTAGCGGGCGGCGCGGCCGGACACAAGCATCTCTGATCAGAGGCGCATCCACGGGCATTGTTGGCGAGGGGGCTGGACAGGCATGGCACAATGGAACATCCGATGGAAAACGGTGGCCTGATGTCCTATCTCGTCCTTGCCCGCAAGTGGCGTCCGAAGCGTTTTGCCGAGCTGGTGGGCCAGGAGCATGTGGTCCGTGCGCTCAGCAATGCGCTGGACAGCGGCCGGGTCCACCACGCGTTCCTGTTCACCGGTACCCGTGGCGTGGGCAAGACCACCATCGCGCGCATCTTCGCCAAGTCGCTGAACTGCGAGCAGGGCACCAGCGCCGACCCGTGCGGCCAGTGTGCCGCCTGCCTGGACATCGACGCCGGTCGCTACATCGACCTGCTGGAAATCGACGCCGCGTCCAACACCGGCGTGGACGACGTGCGCGAGGTGATCGAGAACGCGCAGTACATGCCTTCGCGCGGCAAGTACAAGGTCTACCTGATCGACGAAGTGCACATGCTGTCCAAGGCGGCGTTCAACGCACTGCTGAAGACGCTGGAAGAGCCGCCGGAGCACGTGAAGTTCCTGCTGGCCACCACCGACCCGCAGAAGCTGCCGGTCACCGTGCTCAGCCGCTGCCTGCAGTTCAATCTCAAGCGCCTGGACGAAGACCAGATCCAGGGCCAGATGACCCGCATCCTGGCGGCGGAAGAGATCGAGGCCGACGGCAGCGCCATCGTGCAGTTGGCCAAGGCCGCTGACGGCAGCCTGCGTGACGGCCTGTCACTGCTGGACCAGGCGATCGCCTATGCCGGCGGCGCGCTGCGCGAGGATGTGGTGCGCACCATGCTGGGCACTGTGGATCGCACCCAGGTGGCGGCGATGCTCGATGCGCTGGCCGAGGGCGATGGCCCGCGCCTGCTGCAGGTGGTGGCCGCGTTGGCCGAATTCTCACCGGACTGGAGTGGCGTGCTGGAAGCGCTCGCCGAAGGCCTGCACCGCATCCAGGTGCAGCAGCTGGTGCCGGGTGCCGCCGTCGCGGAAGGCCTGGATGTCGCATCATTCGCCGAGCGCCTGCGCCCGGAAGTGGTGCAGCTCTGGTACCAGATGGCCCTGAATGGTCGACGCGACCTGCCGTTGGCGCCGAGCCCGCGCGCCGGCTTTGAAATGGCGGTGCTGCGCATGCTGGCGTTCCGCCCGGCCGCAGCGGTACCGCCGGTGCCGAAGGCCGTCGACGGTGCGGTGGGAGGCACGCCGGGTGGCAACGCTGCCGGTGGTGGCGCCCATGCCGGAAGCCATGAAGCGACGCCGGCTGCTGCCGTCGCTTCGGCCAGCCCGGCCGTGGCGGCGCAGGTGGCCGCTCCGGCGGCTGCACCGCGCGAACCTGAACCCGAACCCGAGCCGGCCCCGCAACCGGAGCCGGATCCGACGCCTGAACCCGAGCCGGTTCCGGTGGAAGAGCCCGTGTCACCGCCGCCGGTGAAGGCCGAGGCGCTGGCGCCTGCCATCGCTGCAGAGGCAAGCGATGACCTGCCGCCGTGGGCCACCGACGAAGCCGAGGCGCGGGATGGGGCTCTGGCGGCCGAGATGGCCGGCCCGGATGCCGCCATGGTCGCGCCCTGGCATGAACCGCCGGCTCCTGCCGCGGATCCAGGCGAGCCTGCGCCGCCGGAGCGTTCGTTCCGCGCCGAAGGTATTGCCATTGCGCCGGCCGAACCGGCTCCGGCGCGTGAGGCCGCACCGCAGGAAGGTGTCAGCGAGCTGGCCACTGCCGAAGACTGGCTGGACCTGGTCGCCAACAGCGGTCTCAGCGGCCCCTCGCGGCAGCTGGCTGCCAACGCCGCCTTCATCAGCTGCCAGCACGGGACCTTGAAACTGGGCCTTTCGCCCGGATTTGAGTACCTGCGCTCGGAGCGCGCGCTGGCTGCCCTGGGCGAGATGCTGGAGAAGGCCCTGGGCCAGGCGCCGAAGATCGTGGTCGAGACCGTGGAAACCGAACACGTTCCGGCCGAGACCCTGCATCAGCGTGCCGACCGCCAGCGTGGCGAGCGGCAGCAGGTGGCAGAGGCCGTTTTCATGGATGACCCGGAAGTGCAGGTGCTGATCCAACAGCACGGTGCCCGGGTTGTTTCCGATTCCATCCGTTCTTTTGACGAGTAAGAGACTATGCGCGGCAACATCGCCCAACTGATGCAGCAGGCCCAGAAGATGCAGGAAAACCTGCAGAAGGCCCAGGAAGAAATCGCCAGGATCGAAGTGACCGGCAGTGCCGGCGGCGGCATGGTCAGCGTGACCCTGACCGGCGCCAAGGAATGCCGCAAGGTGCGCATCGACCCGTCGCTGACCAGCGACCCGGAGATGCTGGAAGACCTGATCGCCGCCGCCTTCAACGATGCCTCGAACAAGATCGATGCCGAGTCGAAGTCGAAGATGGGTTCGGCCACCGCCGGCATGCAGCTGCCGCCGGGCATGAAGCTGCCGTTCTGATTGCCAGCGTGGCATCCGTGCAAGCGGGTGCCACAGAATCTGTAGCCGTCGAGCTCGCTCGGCGCCATCAAAGCACGCCGCCGTGTCCGCACCCCTGCTTGAACAATTGATCGACGCACTGCGGGTGCTGCCTGGCGTAGGCCAGAAGACGGCGCAGCGCATGGCCTACCACCTGCTCGAGCGCGAGCGCGAAGGCGGCCAGCGCCTGGCCGAAACGCTGGCCTTGGCGGTGGAGCGTATCGGCCACTGCGCGCAGTGCCGCGACTTCAGCGAAACCGAGCTGTGCCCGACCTGTGCCAACAGCAGCCGCGAGCGCAGCCAGCTGTGCGTGGTCGAATCGCCGGCCGATCGTCTCGCGATCGAGAACGCGACGGGTTTTCGCGGTGTCTACTTCGTGCTGCAGGGCCGGCTGTCGCCGCTCGATGGTGTCGGCCCGCGCGAGCTGGGCCTGGAGCAGCTGGAGCAGCGGCTGGCCGAAGGTGAGGTACAGGAGCTGATCATCGCCACCAGTGCCACCGTCGAAGGCGAAGCCACCGCGCATTACCTTGCGCAGCTGGCGCGCGCGCGCAAGGTGCGGCCCAGCCGGCTGGCACAGGGCCTGCCGCTTGGCGGCGAGCTTGAATACGTTGACCGCGGCACGCTGTCGCACGCGTTCGGGACGCGCAGCGAATTCCGTGATTGAGCACCACCCGGGCATCGCCCGGCGCGGCCGGCCTACAATGCGGAAGACACTCCCGCCGAGGCCGACCATGAGCAACGAAACCCTCTTCAGCAAGATCATCCGTCGCGAGATCCCGGCCACCATCGTCTATGAGGACGACGAGGTGCTGGGCTTCAAGGACATCGCACCGCAGGCGCCGGTGCACGTACTGTTCATTCCGAAGAACGAGATCATCCCGACCCTGGACGACCTGCAGCCGTCGCAGGCGCACCTGGTCGGCAAGCTGGCCCTGGCCGCTGCCGAATACGCGCGCCGCGAGGGTTTCGCGCAGGACGGCTACCGCATCGTGATGAACTGCCGCGAGCACGCCGGGCAGACCGTGTTCCACATCCACATGCACCTGCTGGCCGGCGCGCCGCTGGGGCATTTCGGTACGCCGGGGCGTTGAAGCCCTGTCCACGCATGCGTGGATGAAAAAGGCCGCCCGAAGGCGGCCTTTTCCGATCATGCGGGCTGGGTGGCGATCACCACCAGCCCCAACGGCCGTAGCCACCCCAGTACGGGCCCCACGGACCCGGGCCCCACGGGCCATAGGGGTAGGGCACCACATCGACCTGGCGCTGTTCCGGCCACAGGTAGATCACATCGGCCGACAGCTTCGGCAGGCGGTAGTCGTAGTCCCCGATGCGGGTGTTCTGGTAGCCGTCGATCTTGCCGATGAAGGTCACGTCACGCCCGGCTTCAAACACGGCCGGGTCGTAGAAACCGGCGCGGCAGGCAATGAAGCGGCCGTCGCTGGCGTCGGACGAGGTGGTGTTCGGGCGGCCACTGGCGTTGAGCGGGCGCGAGATCATCTGGAAGCAGGTCTCGCCCTGGCCGGGCTTGGTCTCGATGATGCGGCCGCCCCATCGGACCGGCGTACCGACCTGCTGGGTGGCGACCGAGTCGCGCGGGGAAACCAGGCTGAACTGTCCCTGCAGCGGCTTGGGGGCCGTGGCGCAGGCCGACAGGGCCAGCGTGGCCACAGCGGTGAGGAGGAACTTGGTGTTCATGGGGAGGCTCCGGAAGTCGGGCGATGCCTGCGCAGGTCCCGCAATAATGAAGCGAGGTCGGTGCAAGTTCCAGCGTAGCGCGCGTCGGCGAAACGCTGGCTGAGCGCGAGCAGGGTCGGGTCGGGTCGCTGCCGGTGAACCCGCTGTGCCCAGTCCTGTGCGGTCTCGTGCGGTTCGCGGGCCAGGCCAAGGCGCGCATACCGCCGCCCGAGCCGGTGCCAGGCGCGCAGCAGCGGGTCGCGCTCGCGCTCGCCGCGGGCCAGCAGCCAGGCCATCCACGCCAGTGCCAGCAGGGCGGCGACCACGAATCCGGTCACCAGCTGCGCCGGCCCGAGGTCATCCAGCCCGAACGGCTTGAGCAGTTGCTGCTGGCGGCGTGCATCGAAGGACAGCACCAGGTCGTTCCAGCCGCGCCGCAGCCAGTCACCCATCTGCCCCAGCTGCAGCCAGCGCTGTTGCAGCGGGGTATCGGTGCCGGCCCGCAGGCGGTCGTCCAGGGTGTCCAGGATGCGTTCCGGTGCCACGGCCGCGGTCGGGTCGACCCGCACCCAGCCGCGTTGCGGCAGCCAGACTTCGGCCCAGGCGTGGGCATCCATGCGACGCACCACCCAGTAGTCGCCGATGCGGTTGCGGGTACCGCCTGCGAAGCCGGTCACCACCCGGGCCGGAATGCCGGCGTTGCGCATCAGCACTACGAAGGCCGAGCTGAAGTGCTGGCAGAAGCCGGCCTTGTAGTTGAACAGGAAATCGTCGACCGGATCGCGCCCCGCCACCGGTGTATCCAGCGTGTAGGAGAAGTCGCGGGTGATCCATTGCAGCGCACGGCGGACGATGGCCTCGTCATCGCTGCCTGCCTCCTGCCGCCATTGCCGCGCGAGCTGGGCGGTGCGCGGATTGAAGCCGGGCGGAAGCTGCAGCGCCGCGCGGCGCAGGTAGGGCGACAGATCGGTGTCGAACCGTTGCGGCGGCGCCGAATGCAACCGCCAGCGGCTGAGCGCGGACAGCGTGCGGTCGCTGCGCAGGCTCATGTCGGCATCGAAGCTGCTGCCCTCCGGTGCGCGGCTGGGCAGGTCCAGTGCCACCAGCAGGCGACGGTCGGTGGGCTCGTAGTCGATCTGGTAGTCCCAACCCTGTGCGGCGGTTTCGACCACCGGTGCGGGGCGTCCGGCCGTCGCGCGATCGCGGCTCCAGCGGTGGCCGTCGAACGACGTCAGCACCGGGCCGCGCCAATAGCGCTGCGCAGGCTCGGGCACCGCGCCGAAAAACTGCACGCGCAACGCCGGGGTGTCGTCGGCCATCAGGTCCAGCCACTGGTCCGGCGCCATGCTGTCAGCCAGGCCCGGTGTGCCCACCGCTCGCTCGGGTACGCCCCACAGCGGCGTGGACAAGCGCGGGAACAGCCAGAAGCAGGCCAGCGCGAGTGGCAGGCCGATCCCCAGCAGGCGGCCGACACTGCGCAGTTGTCCGCGCAGCGGCAGTCGAGGGCTGTGGCCCTCGTCCAGGGCCAGGCGTTGCAGGGCCAGCAGTGCGGCAACTGCGGCCAGCGCTGCCAGCCCGGTGGTCAACGGCCCCTGGTCGAGCAGGAAGGCGGCGAACGGCGAGAACAACGCGAAGCCCAGCAGGCTGCGCGCATCGCGCAGGTTGCGCAGTTCGCTGGACTTGATCGCCAGCATCGCCGCCAGCAATGCGCAGCCGGTATCGCGGCCCGGGCGCACCATGCCCATCTGCCAGACGATGGTGGCAAGCATGGCCAGCACCAGCACCAGGCGAACCGGCATCGGCAGCACCCGCCGCCACGAAAGCGCAGCGGTCAGCACCGCAGTGATCGCGATCACGCCGGCCAGCACCGGTGGCAGCTGCAGCAGCAGTGGCAGCAGCGCCAGCGCTGCGCTGGCCAGGGTCCAGCTGCGGGCGTTGCGGTCGAGCAGGACGGCAGGCTCAGTCATGGGGCATCAATGCCAGTGCGCGCAGGCACAGGTGGTGGTGGCTGGCGCCCTGGCCGGGTCCCAACGGCGGATGGGCCGGAAGCAGCAGCGTATAGCGACGGCCTTCGCGCTCGGCCATGTCGACCCAGCGTGCCAGTCGCGCGATGCGCGCTTCATGGCCCAGCGCCGCCAGCGTGCGCCAGTCCAGCACCACTTCGATGCCGATCGGCTTCTCGTATTCGCGTACCAGCAGGCTGTCGCGGCGCGCCGAGTGTTTCCAGGCAATGCTGCGCGGGGCATCGCCGGCACGATAGGGGCGCAACTGGTGCAGCTCATCGCCACTGGCATGGGCGCGGGTGTGCAGTGGGTCGTTGCCACGTTCCGGAAGCGGCGGTGCCAGTGCCTCGGCAAGTGGATAGACCAGCAGCGGCTGCTCCGGCCACACCCACGACCATGCCCGCACCAGTCCCAGCGGCTGCGTGCTCGACAGGCGGATGCGGGGCAGTTCCAGCCAGCCGCGCCGCTCGCTGGGAACATCCAGCTCCACTTCGCCGCGACCGTGTGCAGGCAGTGCAACCCAGGCCTCGCTTGCGCCCAGCTGCAGGTGCAGCCCGTGGCGCGCGCGCGGGTCGCGCAACGAAAGGTCCACGCGCAGGCGCAGGGGATGCCCGGCCGGTACCGGTTCGGCGGAGATTGCATCGATCTGTATGCCGGACAGCTGCAGGTGCGCGGCGATGGCGCTGGCGATCGCTGCCGCGGCCAGCAGCAGCGCCAGCAGCAGGGCCGGGTTGTTGTTGTAGTTCAATGCGCCCAGCAGCATCGCCGACAGCAGGGTGGCGACGAACAGGCCAAAGCGGGTTGGTAGTACATAGATGCGATGGCGGTCCAGTCGCTGCGGCAGGGCTTCGGGCCTGCGGGGGCGTGCCAGCAGCTGCATGCGTGCCCAGCGTGTGGCCACCTTCAGTCCACCGCGACGGTCTGCAGGATCGCCCGCGCCAGCGCCGGCCCGGAGCTGGATTCGGCTTCGGCCACCAGACGATGGCCGGCCACCGCCACGAACAGGGTCTGCACGTCTTCGGGCACCACATGCCCGCGGCCGAGCAGCAGCGCATGTGCCCTGGCGGCACGCAGCAGGGCCAGTCCCGCGCGCGGTGACAGGCCTACGCGCACGCCGGCATGGTGTCGGCTGCGGGTCAGCAGCGCCTGCACATAGTCGATCAACGCGTCGCTGGCATGCACCTGGTCAACCGCTTCACGCAATGCACGCACCTGGGTGTCGTCCAGCTTTGGCAGCGCGCGTGCGATCAGGTCGCGGCGATCAGTGCCGCGCAGCAGCTCGCGCTCGGCCTGCGCGCTGGGGTAGCCCATCGCCAGGCGCAGCAGGAAACGATCCAGCTGCGAATCCGGCAACGGGAAGGTACCGGACAGGTCGACCGGGTTCTGCGTGGCGATCACGAAGAACGGGTCGGGCAGTGGATGTGTCTGTCCATCCAGTGTGACCTGTTGCTCGGCCATCGCTTCCAGCAGCGCACTCTGTGTCCGCGGCGGTGCACGATTGATCTCATCGGCCAGCAGCACGTGGGTGAACACCGGGCCGGGATGGAACTGGAACTGGCGGCTGCCGGCCTCGTACACCGAAACGCCAAGTACATCGGCCGGCAGCAGGTCAGAGGTGAACTGCACGCGCTGGAAGCTGAGGCCGAGGCTGCTGGCCAATGCATGCGCCAACGTGGTCTTGCCCAGCCCGGGCAGATCCTCGATGAGCAGGTGGCCGCCAGAAAGCAGGGCGACAAAGGCCAGCCTGACTTCCGGCACCTTGCCCAGCACCAGTGCGTTCACCTGATCCTGTGCCTCCCGCAGGGCCTGGCGCAGTTGATCGGTTAGCATGCTGGGATTGGGGGACGAGGCTGGCATGATCGTCTCAGGTCTGGAATCCACTCGATTATCCATAGAGCAATGCAAGGCGAACAGCGCGCGCGGACAATATTTCTCTGGTTATGGACGCTGATCACAGCGGCCAAGCTGGTGGTGGCTGCGCGCCTGCCGCTGTTCGTCGATGAGGCGTTCTATTGGCAGGAAGGCCAGCACCTGGCCGCTGCCTATTCCGACCTGCCGGGGCTGACCGCCTGGCTTGCACGCCTGGGCGTGGAGATCGGTGGCCATCACGTACTCGCACTGCGCCTGCCGTTCCTGGCCATCGGTGCGCTGCTGCCGTTGCTGGTGGTGCGCATCGCTACGCGCTGGTTCGGCAACGTGGCCGGTTGGCAGGCGGGCAGCCTGACGCTGCTGATGCCGTTGTCGGCCACGCTGGGCCTGCTGGCCGTGCCGGACGTACCGATGGCGCTGGCGGCGGTGATCTGCCTGCACGCAGGTGCACGCCTGCTGCATAGCGTGGACGCGTCCTCGGCGATGAAGCTGGCGCTGGGCCTGCTGATCGGTGCGCTCAGCCACTACCGTTTCATTGGTGTCATCGGTGTCGGCTTCATTGCGTTGCTGGCGTTGCCGCAGGGCCGTCGCATGCTGGCCGACCCGCGCGTATGGGTGGCGCTGGCGGTGGGCGTGCTGGCCTGGCTGCCGTTGCTGGCGTGGAATGCCGACAACCACGACGCCGGCCTGAAGTTCCAGGTGGTCGAGCGCCACCCGTGGACGTTCGAGTGGGAGGGGCTGTGGTTCCTGGTGATCCAGCCGATGCTGGTGACGCCGATCCTGTGCATCGCGATGTGGAAGGTCGCCCTGGCGGGTACCCGCAGTGGCGGTGGGGCGCGGGTGCAGTGGCGCTATTTCGGCCTGGTGGGCGGGGTGTCGACGCTGGGCATCTTCCTGCTGGGCTTCTTCACCGATGTCGAGCGGATCAGTTTCCACTGGCCGCTGCCAGGCTACCTGGCGCTGCTGGTGGCCGTGCCGGTGGTCCTCAACGGTTGGCCGCGCTGGCTGCGCCGTACCGGCTGGTGGCTGGCCGCTGCAGGTACCGTGCTGGCGTTCGGCTACTACCTGATGGCGTCCACGCCGGCACTTCGCGAGCAGATGGCCGGCAGCAAGTACTACCCGCGCAACTTTGCCGGCTGGCAGCCACTGGCCGTGGCGGTGCGTGACGAGCTGCGGCAGATGCCACCGGGTACGCGTGTCCTGGCGGGCAACTTCAAGGTCGGTGCCGAACTGGGCTTCCAGCTGGGCAATGGCGATATCGAGGTGTTGCCACATCCGCTCAACGACAAGCATGGGCGCACCGCACAGCTGGCGCAGTGGGACCTGCTGCACGAAGGCCCGCGCAGTGTGCCGATGCTGCTGGTGCTGTCACCCAGTGACCAGCGCTACCGCGACCTGCTGGCGCGCTATCACACCATCTGCGAGCAGGTGGGGCCGTTGCCGGCGCCACGCGTGGTCAGCAGCGATCATGGCTTCCAGCGGTTCCTGCTGTTCCGGCTGCCGGCCAAGCGTGCACAGGGGGCCTGCGTAACGCCCTCAATGGCTTGGCTGGATGCGCCGTCCAACGGTGAAAAGGTCTCCGGAACGCTCGCCATCAAGGGCTGGGCATTCAAGGATGGGGTCGGGCTGGCGCGGGTTGAAGTGCTGGTTGATGGCCGCTCGATCGGTGACGCGCGTTACGGGCGCGTGTTCGACATTCGCCCCGCCTGGCCGGACAGTACCGATCCGCAGCATCCGGCGGTGGGCTTCGACGCGTCGCTGGACACCACTACGCTGGCGCCGGGCCGGCACTGGCTCGGCCTGCGCCTGCACGGGCGCGATGGCAGCGTGGAGGCGTGGCAGGAGCAACCGTTCGAGGTTCGTTGAGGTCCTCTGGTCCTGTAGAGCCGAGCCGATGCCCGGCTGCGTCCGATTCAGATGGCAGGCAGCCTCGAAAAAAGCAGCCGAGCATGGGCTCGGCTCTACCGTTCACGGCACCGCGAATCCGGCCCTGCGCAGCAGGCCGCACAGCGCGATCAGTGGCAGGCCGACCAGCGCGGTCGGGTCGCGGTTGTCGATCGCCTCGAACAGGCTGATGCCCAGGCCCTCGCACTTGAAGCTGCCGGCGCAGTCCAGTGGCTGCTCGGTGGCGACGTAGCGGGCGATCTCCTGCGAGTCCAGCGCGCGGAAGTGCACTTCGGTCAGATCCAGGGCGGCGAGGGATTCTCCATCCCGTCTGAGACTGATTGCCGTGTGAAAGCGTACCGTCTGCCCGGACATCGCCACCAGCTGCGCATAGGCCGCCTCGACCGTGCCAGGCTTGCCCAGCGGCTGGCCGTTCAGGTCGGCCACCTGGTCCGAGCCGATCACCCAGGCACCCGGATGGCGCGCGGCGACATCGGCCGCCTTGGCGGCGGCCAGGCGCGTGGCCAGGGCCATCGGGCCCTCGCCGTTCAACGGTGTTTCATCCACCTCCGGGCGTGCGCAGTCGAAGGGCAGGCCCAGCCGTTGCAGCAGTTCGCGACGGTAGCGGGAGGTGGAGGCCAGGACCAGTGACATGCGAGAATACCGAGGCAGGGCGCGGCAGTCTGGCCCGCCGGCAACGCCAGCAGCAAGTCCTGTATGGCGGGCATTTGACAGCGGGCGGTGCGATCCTTAGTATTCAGCGGCTTATGTCCGCGAACGTGCCCGAAACGCTGGATGCCTGGCGGATGGTTGTAGCGCGAAGGCGCTTCGACGGTCAGGTCTCCCTGGCTGAATTGACCCGCCTGCAGGGGTTGGTCGCAGATACCGACGGCGAGTGTGTCTACTCGCTTGAATTCGGTCGCGACGACGTCTTGCGGGTATCCTATGTGGAACTGACCATCGACACCGCGTTGCCGCTGACGTGTCAGCGCAGCATGCAGCGATTCCTGTTGCCGGTGAAGGTGACCCAGAGGCTTGGCCTGATCCGCGACGAGGACGAGGAATCGTCCCTGCCGGAGGAGTACGAGGCGTTGCTGGTGCCGGAAGACGGCCAGCTGCGTCCGCTGGACCTGGTCGAGGACGAGTTGGTGCTGGCGGTGCCTGTGGTGCCGCTGTCGCCCGACGGTGAGGCAGTCGATCAGGACTGGGCACCGAGCGAAGAAGAAACAAAGAAGGCCAACCCATTTGCGGCGTTGGCGGCATTGAAGAAACAATAGCAGCCGGTTGTCGTCGGCGGCTGCGGCGAAAGCGAAAAGTGTGCTGGGCGCTGGCGTCCTGTGCGACGAAACGACGAAGCAAAACGAACCGAGTTTGGAGCAATCCCATGGCTGTCCAGAAATCCCGTGTTAC
Source organism: Stenotrophomonas sp. 3diitr2024 (assembly GCF_042136455.1). Classification (NCBI taxonomy): domain Bacteria; kingdom Pseudomonadati; phylum Pseudomonadota; class Gammaproteobacteria; order Lysobacterales; family Lysobacteraceae; genus Stenotrophomonas; species Stenotrophomonas sp. 3diitr2024. The sequence continues at coordinate 7,309 of NZ_JBHHMJ010000725.1, read as the reverse complement.
CCCGTCCCGCCGCGGCCAGCGCCGTTCGCATGACGCCCTGAGCGCCAAGCAGCTGTCGACCGACCCGACCACCGGCGAAGTGCATCTGCGTCACCACATCACTGCCGATGGTTTCTACCGCGGCAAGAAGGTCATCCAGACCAAGACCTCGGCCGTCGAAGAAGATTGATGTGCCGGGAAGGCCGCTGCCTCCGGGCAGCGGCCTTTGCCTTCTTTCCCGGGCGTGCCGGTGATCGGCGGCCCGCGCAACAGGAAACATGATGAGCAAGCGGATCTATTCGAGGATCGCGGGCACCGGTAGCTATTTGCCGGAGAAAGTCCTGACCAATGCCGACCTGGAAAAAATGGTCGAAACCTCGGATGAGTGGATCCAGTCGCGCACCGGAATTCGTGAACGGCACATCGCGGCCGAAGGCGAAACCACCAGCGACCTTGGCTACAACGCCGCCCTGCGCGCGCTTGAAGCCGCAGGCATCGATGCCTCGCAGCTCGACATGATCGTGGTCGGCACGACCACCCCTGACCTTATTTTCCCGTCCACCGCGTGCCTGATCCAGGCCAAGCTCGGTGTGGCCGGGTGCCCCGCCTTCGACGTCAACGCAGCCTGTTCCGGCTTCGTGTTCGCGCTGGGCGTGGCCGACAAATTCATCCGCTCCGGCGACTGCAAGCACGTGCTGGTGATCGGCACCGAAACGTTGACCCGCATGGTCGACTGGAACGATCGCACCACCTGCGTGCTGTTCGGTGATGGCGCCGGCGCTGTCGTGCTCAAGGCCGACGAAGAAACCGGCATCCTCAGCACCCACCTGCATGCCGATGGCAGCAAGAAGGAGCTGCTGTGGAACCCGGTTGGCGTCTCGAGCGGTTTCAAGGACGGCGCCAACGGTGGTGGCACCATCAACATGAAGGGCAACGACGTGTTCAAGTACGCCGTCAAGGCGCTGGACTCGGTCGTGGACGAGACCCTGGCCGCTAACGGCCTGGACAAGTCCGACCTGGATTGGCTGATTCCGCACCAGGCCAACCTGCGCATCATCGAAGCCACCGCCAAGCGCCTGGACATGTCGATGGACCAGGTCGTGGTGACCGTCGACAAGCACGGCAACACCTCGTCCGGTTCAGTGCCGCTGGCGCTCGATGCCGCCGTGCGGTCGGGCAGGGTCGAGCGCGGCCAGCTGCTGCTGCTGGAAGCCTTCGGCGGTGGCTTCACGTGGGGTTCGGCCCTGCTGCGCTATTGATAGTGCAAGTTACGACAATGTGAAGTCTTGTCGTTACGGCCCTCCGGGGCCGTAACGCGTTTAAGGAGGACCTGTCATGGTTGAGCCCATCGTCATCGAAGGGCAACGTGCCTGGCTGAAGCAGTACGGCAAGGGAAGCCGAGCACTGGCCCTGGGCCTGCTCAATTTTGTTGCGCGCCGTTTCCATCTCGATGCCCTGCGCCCGCCGCCGCACCGTGGTGGTGACGCCGCGCGCGAAACCGAGGCCCGCCGCCTTGCAGAGCTGCAGGCACAAGGCGTGAACGTGCCGGACGTGCTGGGCACCGGCCATGCCGCGCTGGTGATCGGCGACAACGGCAGCTCGTTCAATACCTGCCTGCGTGAAGCGGATGAGGCCGGTCGTGATCGGCTGGTGATGGCGGCGATGCAGGCCATTGCCCAAGCGCATGCGCGCGGCGCCTATTTCGGCCAGCCGTTGCCGCGCAATCTCACCTGGGATGGGCAGCAGGTCGGCTTCATCGATTTCGAGGAAGATCCGCTGGAAGTGATGGACCTGTCCGAAGCGCAGGCCCGCGACTGGCTGATGTTCGGTTATGGCGTGGCCAAGTACTACGCTGATCGCCCTGAACATCTGCAGGCGATGATGGCCGAGGCGATGGGCGAGGTCCAGGCGCCGGTGCGCGAGCACGTGCATGCGGTCAGTGGCCGCCTGCGCAGCCTGGCCAGGGTCTGCATGAAGCTTGGCCGCTCAGCGCGCGCGCTGGCCCATTCGATCTTCATCACCCACGGTGCCAGCACTGCTGGCGTGCTGATGCTGGTGGGCCTGTGCGTGGATTTCCTCGCCGACGGCGATCTGGACGTGCTGCAGCTGTTCTGCTGATGGCTGATCGGGGTCAGATTCCTTTTCCTGCGGAAAAGGGATCTGACCCCATTGCGCTTGCCCGGCCGCCCTCCATACGCCTGCATACGCGCACGTACAGACGACACAGCGGATTCCCCCTTATCATGGCCCGCTTCGATTGCAGCAAGCGGATGACCGCGTGACCGTATCCACCCTCGCTTTTGTCTTCCCCGGCCAGGGCTCGCAGTCTGTGGGCATGGTGGCCGAGCTGGCCGAACTGCACCCGCAGGTGCGTGAAGCCTTCACCGAGGCATCCGATGGTGCCGGCGTCGACCTGTGGGCGCTGTCCCAGGGTGGCCCGGAGGAAATGCTCAACCGTACCGAATACACCCAGCCGGCCCTGTTGGCCGCAAGCATTGGTGTGTGGCGCGCCTGGAACGCCGTGGGCGGTCCGCGCCCGTCGGTGCTGTCCGGCCACAGTCTGGGCGAGTACACCGCCCTGGTTGCCGCCGGCGCGCTGAGCCTGCATGACGGCGCGCACCTGGTGCGCCTGCGTGGCCAGCTGATGCAGGAAGCGGCACCGGCCGGTGTCGGTGCCATGGCCGCCGTGCTCGGTGCCGAAGACCAGCTGGTGCTGGATGTCTGCGCCGAAGCCGCAGGCAGCCAGGTGGTGGTGCCGGCCAACTTCAATTCGCCGGGCCAGATCGTGATCGGTGGCGACGCTGACGCGGTCGACCGTGCGCTGGCGCTGCTGGCCGAGAAGGGCGTGCGCAAGGCGGTCAAGCTGGCCGTCAGCGTACCCTCGCACACCCCGTTGATGCGCGAAGCCGCCAACCGGCTGGCCGAAGTGATGGCCGGCCTGTCCTGGCAGGCGCCGCAGCTGCCGGTGGTGCAGAACGTCGATGCCCAGGTGCACGACGGCGTGGACGCCATCCGCACCGCGCTGGTCCAGCAGCTGTACCAGCCGGTGCAGTGGACCGGTTGCGTGCAGGCGCTGGCCGCCCGTGGCATCACCCAGATCGCCGAGTGCGGCCCAGGCAAGGTGCTGACCGGCCTGGTCAAGCGCATCGACAAGGCCATCGACGGCCGTCCTCTGGCCACGCCGGGCGACTTTGAAGCCGCCCGCGAGGCATGGTCGGCCTGACCTTCCCTGTTTCCTGCCGACCGTACCGGTGGCCGCTGCAAGCGGCACGGTGCGGCGGCCGCTCCCGTCTGAGGAAAACAACATGAGCAAGCCCCTGCAGGGTGAAATCGCACTGGTCACCGGTGCCAGCCGTGGCATTGGTGCCGCCATCGCCGATCTGCTGGCCGCCCAGGGCGCCACCGTCATCGGCACCGCCACCACCGAATCCGGCGCCGCCGCGATCGGTGAGCGCCTGGCCGCCCACGGCGGTCACGGCCGCGCGCTGAACGTCACCGACGCCGCTGCGCTGGACAGCGTGCTCGATGGCATCGCCAAGGAATTCGGCCCGATCTCGATCCTGGTCAACAATGCCGGCATCACCCGCGACAACCTGCTGATGCGCATGAAGGACGAGGACTGGGCGTCGATCATCGACACCAACCTGACCAGCGTGTTCCGCACCAGCAAGGCGGTGATGCGCGGCATGATGAAGGCGCGCAAGGGCCGCATCATCAACATCGCATCGGTGGTGGGCGTGACCGGCAATGCCGGGCAGGCCAACTACGCGGCCGCCAAGGCCGGCATCATCGGCTTCAGCAAGTCGCTGGCCAAGGAAATCGGCTCGCGCGGCGTCACCGTCAATGTTGTCGCACCCGGCTTCATCGACACCGACATGACCAAGGCGTTGCCGGAAGAAGCGCGTACCGCGCTGATCAACGACATCGCCCTCGAACGCCTGGGTTCGCCGGAGGACATCGCCCATGCGGTGGCGTTCCTGGCCAGCCCGGCTGCCGGTTACATCACCGGCGAAACCCTCCATGTGAACGGCGGCATGTACATGCCGTAAGCAAGGGGCGCAGGGATTGCGCCGCAAGTGGTTGATCTGCGGAGGTTTTTGCTGCAATGCAAGGCCGCGCCGGTTTCCACTACACTATCCCACGGCCATCGCCCTTGATGGCGACCACTTTTGAACCACAACTCCATCTGGAGCGAGATCCCATGAGCACCATCGAAGAACGCGTCAAGAAAATCGTCGTCGAACAGCTTGGCGTCAAGGAAGAAGAAGTCACCAACAGCGCATCGTTCGTCGATGACCTGGGCGCTGACTCGCTGGACACCGTCGAGCTGGTGATGGCCCTGGAAGAAGAATTCGAGTGCGAGATCCCGGACGAAGAAGCCGAGAAGATCAGCACCGTGCAGGCCGCCATCGACTACATCAAGGCCCACGTCAAGGCCTGATGTCAGACGGCAGTGCGCGCGCGGGTCTCCGCTCGCCGCGCACCGCACCCCATGGGGCCGCAGTTGCGGCCCCGTGTGTTTGAGCATCACACCGAAGCAAACCGTGTTACCCGATTGAACCTTCGGGTCAGGAGAATCAGCAATGAAGCGTCGCGTCGTCGTAACCGGCCTGGGTATCGTCTCGCCGTTGGGCAATGATCTGGCCAGCAGCTGGGAAGGCATCACCCACGGTCGTTCGGGCATCGGTCCGCTGACCAACGTTGCCGATGCCTACCTGGACCGGTTCACCACCAAGATTGCAGGTGAGGTCAAGGGCTTTGACATCACCGCCGACAACGAACTGTTCGGCAAGTACCGGGTCAGCGGCAAGGATGCCAAGAAGATGGATCCGTTCATCCATTACGGCCTCGGTGCCTCGTTCATGGCCCTGCACGACTCGGGCCTGGAGATCACCGACGCCAATGCCGAGCGCATCGGCGCCATTGTCGGCGCCGGCATCGGCGGCCTGCTCGGTATCGAAGAGCAGACCATCGAGTTCCACGAGGGCAAGAAGATCTCGCCCTTCTACGTGCCCAAGACCATCATCAACATGCTGCCGGGCCAGCTGAGCATCATCACCGGCCTGAAGGGCCCGTCGTTCTCGGCGGTGTCGGCGTGCGCGACCTCGAACCATTCGATCGGTACCGCGATGCGCATGATCCAGTACGGCGATGCCGACGTGATGGTGGTCGGTGGTGCCGAGCGCGGCTCCTCGCCGACCGCACTGGGCGGTTTCTGCGCGATGAAGGCGATGAGCACCCGCAACGATGCTCCGGAACAGGCCTCGCGCCCGTGGGACAAGGACCGTGACGGCTTCGTGCTGGGCGACGGCGCCGGCATCCTGATCCTGGAAGAGTACGAACACGCCAAGGCGCGTGGCGCGAAGATCTACTGCGAACTGGCCGGCTTCGGCGCCAGCTCCGATGCGTACCACATGACCGCCCCGAGCGAGAACGGCGAAGGCGCCGCCCGCTGCATGGTCATGGCCATGAAGGACGCTGGTGTGACCCCGGAACAGGTCGGCTACCTCAACGCGCACGGCACCTCCACGCCGCTGGGCGACCTGGGCGAGACCATGGCGATGAAGACCGCCTTCGGCGACCACGCCTACAAGATGATGGTCAGCTCCACCAAGTCGATGACCGGCCACCTGCTGGGCGCGGCCGGCGGCGTGGAAGCGATCTTCTCGGTGATGGCGCTGCAGGACAACGTCATTCCGCCGACCATCAACCTGCAGCAGCCGGGCGAAGGCTGCGACCTGGACTACGTGCCCAACGAAGCACGCCAGGCCAGGGTTGACGTGGTGATGTCCAATGGCTTCGGCTTCGGCGGCACCAACGGCACGCTGATCTTCAAGCGCGTCTGACCGGGTTGTAGCGTCGGGCCATGCTCGACTGAACGTGCATTACGCACGAGGAGGCCGCCGCAAGGCGGCTTCCGTGCATCTGAATCCCTGAACTGGCCATCATGACCCACGCACCGCTGATCCACCCGCTGCCGCACCCGATCGATCTGCTGGCCCTGCAGCAGCACGACCCGGCACGCTTCCCGCTGCTGATGGAATCCACCGCCTCGGGCACCGCCCAGGGCCGCTGGAGCCTGCTGCTGGCCGCGCAGGGCGACTGCCTGCGGCTGGATGCCGATGGCCAGGTGCGCGACCAGCACGACGCGGTACACGCCGGCAGCTTCCTGCAGGTGCTGGACCGTGCCTGGCAGCACGAACGCCTGCCGCACGACGGCAGCCACAGCCTGCCGTTCCGTGGCGGCTGGGCGTTGATGCTCGATTACGAAGTGGCCAGCCAGATTGAACCGGTGCTGCCGGCGCGCGCGCGCGAGGACGGCCGCCCGACCGCGCTGGCGCTGCGCTGCCCGGCTGCGGTGCTGCACGACCACCAGAACGACGCCAGCTTCGTCATCGCCGAAGCCGGTGAGCAGGCCCTGCTGGAGGCGCTGGTGACCATGGCGTCGCAGGCACTGCCGGAGGCCGGGCAGGGCTGGCAGCCGCCGCAGTCGGTGGGCGAGGATGCGCCACAGCGCTTCACCGACGGCGTGCGCCGGGTGATCGACTACCTGCGTGCCGGCGATGTGTTCCAGGTGAACCTGTCGCGGCGCTGGAGCGCGCAGTTCGCTGCGCCGGTCCAGCCGCAGGCGCTGTACGCGCAGCTGCGTCGTGCCAACCCGGCACCGTTCGCCGGCCTGTTCAGCGCGCACGGCCGCCATGTGGTCAGTTCCTCGCCGGAGCGGCTGGTGTCGGTGCATGCCGGCCACGCGCAGACCCGTCCGATTGCCGGCACGCGTCCGCGCTTCGAGGGGGACGATGATGCCGCGCGCATCCGGGAGCTGGTCGGCCACCCCAAGGAGCGTGCTGAGCACGTGATGTTGATCGACCTGGAACGCAACGACCTGGGCCGCATCTGCCTGCCCGGCACCGTGGTGGTCGATGAGTTGATGACGGTGGAGAGCTACGCCCATGTGCACCACATCGTCAGCAATGTCAGCGGCCACCTGCGCCCGGAGGTCACGCCCGGCGAGGTGATCGCCGCCACGTTCCCGGGTGGCACCATCACCGGCTGCCCCAAGGTGCGATGCATGCAGATCATCAGCGAACTGGAGCAGGTGCCGCGCGGTGCCTACACCGGCGCGTTCGGCTGGCTGAACCGCGATGGCGACCTGGACCTGAACATCCTGATCCGTACCGCCGAAGTGGATGGCCACGAGGTGAGCTTCCGCACCGGCGCCGGCATCGTGGTCGATTCGGACCCGGACAAGGAACTGGACGAGACCCGCGCCAAGGCCCGCGGCCTGCTGCGCGCGCTCGGCCAGCAGGGGTAGTGCCGGCCGCTGGCCGGC
>NZ_JBHHMJ010000704.1:0-2584 GCF_042136455.1 Stenotrophomonas sp. 3diitr2024 | reverse complement strand
ATCCAGGTCGACCGCGATGGCAGCCACCTTGGCCGCCGCCACCCGGTGAACCTCGGCGTGGTCGGCGATATCGCACCGACGCTGGATGCATTGCTGCCGCCCCCGGCATTGCCTTGCGCAACGCCTGGTCTCTGTCGAATTCGCCCTGCTGCGCCATGCACTGGCCCGGATCCGGCCGGCACGGCGGTGGATCCAGGCCTTGCGTCGTCCCTGCCCGGCGCTTGGCAAGCGCGGCAGGCGGCGCTACACTGAAAGCCTGCCGTGGGGCCATAGCTCAGCTGGGAGAGCGCGTCGTTCGCAATGACGAGGTCAGGAGTTCGATCCTCCTTGGCTCCACCACTATTCAGAAGAACCCGTAGATCCTGGCGATCTACGGGTTTTTTTCTTGTCTGGAATCCGCCTAGCCGGGTTCCTGGCCGCCATCCTTGCGGCGCGGGCTGCGCGAATGCGCATCACGCACCTGTTGGTCGCACTGGCCCGGCCGCTGCTTCGCCACGTTGTCCTGCTTCCGGTCCTGGCGGCTTTCCTGGATGCCCTGCTTCGGGTCCTGATCCTTGTCTGGCTCGTTCATCTGATTACTCCCTCATCGGCATCAGGCCGACGTTCTGCCCCACGCTAGAGGCCGGCGGGTAATCCACAGGTCAGTCCCGCGCCAACAGCGTGTGCACGAACCCACTTGCTGCGACGGTGAACACACGCCCAGAATCCGATGCAGCACGAATTCCGCGTACACCCATGCCCCCGCCCGCCCAGCACGCGGCACACACCGTGCCGATGAACTTCAATCCAACCGACGGCAGCATCCAGCTCGGCACGCTGCCGAACCTGATCTGTCCCAGCCTCTCACTGCAGGAGGCGCGCATCGCCTTCGCCACGCTGACGCATGGCGAGCGCGATGTCGGCACCGGCTACGTCTGGCTGAGCCTGCACCGGCTCAGCCTGGGCGGTGCACCCGCTGGCATCAGCCTGTGCTTCCACGGCCAATACCTCGACATGGTGACCATGAGCGTCGACCTGCCTGGTGCGACGCTGGACGACGGCTGGCCGAGCCAGGCCGCGATCAAGGCCGAAGTTGCCTTCATGCGCCGCACGCTGGGTGCAGCGCTGGGTCGCACGTTGAGCGGCGGCCACGCCCGCTTCGGCTGGGGCGAGGCCTGGGCCCGGTTCGACCCGAAGGGATTCATGGCGAGCAGCGGCCTCCGCTACTCGCCTCGCACGTGACGGCGCTCAGGTTCGGGTGATCGACACGCCGCCTTCAACGCGCATTGCGGTACCGGTAACGAAGCTGCTTTCATCGCTGGCCAGGAACAACGCCGCATTGGCGATCTCCTCCGGCTTGGCCATGCGCTTGAGTGCATGCAGCGAGCGCACGAAATCACGCGCATCACCGGTCGGTGCCGCCTGCCGGCCCATCTCGGTATCGGTGCCCCCGGGCAGCAGCACGTTGCTGCGCACGCCGCGCGCGCCGTATTCGGCGGCGATCACCTGGCTCAGGCCGATCAGCCCGGCCTTGCTCGACGCATAGGCGGCCATGCCCGGGAAGCCCACGGTGTGGCCGACAAACGTGCCGACAAACACCAGCGAGCCGCCCCCGCGTGCCAGCAATGCCGGCAACTGCGCGCGTGCCGCGTGGAAAGCGGCATCGAGATTGGTGGCCATCACCTCGCGCCACGCATCCACAGGGAACTCTGCTGCCGGTGCACCGGGGCCGAGCATGCCGGCATTGTTGAGCGCGATGTCCAACCCACCGAATGACTGCTGGGCCAGTTCCACCAGCGCCGGTGCCGTGGCCGGATCAGCCACGTCCGCGGCATGCACCACCACCTCGCCACCGGCGGCGCGGATCTGCTCGGCCAGCGCCTGCAGCGGCTCCGGCCGCCGTGCGTTGAGCACCAGCTTTGCCCCTTCTGCAGCGAAGCGCAGCGCGCTGGCGCGGCCGATGCCGGCGCTGGCACCGGTGATGAGAGCGATCTTGTTGTTCAGCCGCATGGTCGTGGTACCGGTTGTGAAGTGGCCGCCACGATGCCGCGCCTCTCGCCTGCCAACACTCCGTTTCCGGGCCCGGTCCATAGGTGCAGGAAACGGAGTTTCCGCAGAACCAGCACGTGCCAGAATCCGGCCATGGACAGCACCGCCACCACCGCCCTCGATGCCCGCGTCGAACGGGTTTGCCGCCACCTTCAAGCCAGCCACGACGAACCCTCGCTGCAGGAACTGGCCGGGATCGCGGGTTGCAGCCCAACCCGTCTGCATCGCCTTTTCAAGGAAGCAACCGGGTTGACCCCGAAGCAGTACGCTGCCGCGCTGCGCGCCGACCGCCTGCGCACCGGGCTGGAACAACAGGAACGCATCACCGACGCCTTCCACGATGCCGGCTTCGGCTCCAGCGGTCGCTTCTACGAGAACGCGCCGAAGCTGCTGGGCATGACGCCGAAGCAATGGCGTGCCGGTGGTCGCGGCGAAGTCATCCACTTCGCGCTTGCCGAAAGTTCGTTGGGCAGCGTGCTGGTGGCCAGCAGTGCCACCGGCGTGGTCGCGATCCTGCTCGGCGACGATCCGGAAGCGCTGCTGCAGTCACTGCAGC
>NZ_JBHHMJ010000700.1:0-7601 GCF_042136455.1 Stenotrophomonas sp. 3diitr2024 | reverse complement strand
GTGCAGGGCGCAGCCCTGCAAAGAAAAAGGCCACCTTTCGGCGGCCTCACTTTTCTTTACTTCAGCTTGATCTCGCGCAGGCGCTCCTCGAGGAAGCCGTGGGCGGTGATCGGCTCCGGGTACCGGCTCGGGTTCTCCGGGGTGATGCACGAGGGCAGCACGTCGATCAGGAAGTCCGGGTTCGGGTGCAGGAAGAACGGCACCGAGTAGCGCGGCTGGCGCGCCAACTCGCCCGGAGGATTGACCACGCGGTGGATGGTCGACGGATAAACATGGTTGGTCAGGCGCTGCAGCATGTCGCCGATGTTGACCACGATCGTGTCCGCGTCCGAGGTGAACGGCACCCACTCGCCGTCGTGCGACTGCACTTCCAGGCCCGCGGCACTGGCACCCACCAGCAGGGTGATGAAGTTGATGTCGCCATGGGCACCGGCACGAACGTTCGGGATGTCGTCGGTGGTGATCGGCGGGTAGTGGATCGGGCGCAGGATCGAATTGCCGAAGTTGGTCTTGTCGGCGAAGAAATTCTCCGGCAGGCCGATGTGCAGGGCGAGCGCCGACAGCACGCGCGACCCCAGGTTGTCCAGCGCCTGGTACAGGCCGTACCCCCGCTCGCGGAAGCCCTCGACTTCGGTCGGCCATAGATTCGGCGCCATCACGTCACGGTACTTGGAGTCGTCGGCGATCTCGCGGCCAATGTGCCAGAACTCCTTCAGGTCGAAGTGCTTGGAGCCCTTGGCGGTCTCCACGCCGAAGGGGGTATAGCCACGGGCGCCGCCGCTGCCAGGCACGTGGTACTTGCGCTTGACCTCTTCCGGCAGGGCGAAGAAGGCCTTGAAGGCATCGTAGGCCGCGTCGATGTCGGCCTGCGGGATGCCGTGGTTGCGGATGCCCGCGAATCCCCATTGGCGATAGGCCGCGCCCAGCTCGGCCACGAAGGCCTCGCGGTCGCTGTCGAAACGGGTGATGTCGAGGGTGGGGATCTGGCTCACAGCGGTTCCTGGCTTGTCATTGGGTCTGGGGGGCCAGCGCATTCATGGCCCGCCTGAACATTGTGACAGATCGCCCGGGGGACGCCACTCGATACGAAGAAACAAACCGATACAATGCGCGACCCGCGCGCGGATTAACGCTTCCGTCACGTTGGGCCCGCCCCTTTGCCGCTCCCTGAATCCGCACCGCCATGTCCGCAGCCGCCCCTGCCGCACCCGCCCTTGAAGGTTCCACCCGGCGTTGGCGCCGGCTGGCCTGGTGGTCGCTGTTCGTCGCCGGCAATGCGGCCCTGGCTGCGGCGATCGCACTGGGCAACGTGCCGCTGCGGGACAATCCAGGCGGCAGCGCGGGCCTGGCCTACCTCGCCATCGCCCTGCCCGGCCACCTGCTCGCGTTCGGTGCGCTGGCCGGCCTGCTGCCGTTGCTGCTGGGGCTGTGGCCACGCACTGCCCGTACGCTGAGCATCAGTGCCGTTCTCCTGCAGGGCCTGTGGCTGTGCCTGCTGCTGGTCGACGCCAAGGTGTTCACCCTGTACCGCTTCCACCTCAACGCCATGGTCGTGAACATGGTGTTCGGCGGCGCCCTGCAGGACCAGGTCGCCCTGTCCTGGAAGACCTGGCTGCAGGTCGCGCTGCTGGTCGCCGCGGTCTTCGCCGCCGAAGGCCTGCTGGCCTGGGCGTGCTGGAAGCTGTTGCCGGCAGCGCCGCGCCGGCGACGGGTGCTGCAGGCGTGGGCAGCGGTCGCGCTTCTGATGGCCGGCGGCCAGGTCGCCACCGCCTACTACGACGCCCGTGGCGACCGCGATGTGATCGCGCAGTGGAACTACCTGCCGTGGGCGCAACCGATCACCGCCAAGAGCTTCATGCGGCGCCTGGGCGTGGTCAGCCAGCAGCAGGCCGGCCTGCCCGACCCGCGCCATGCGCAGCTGCAGTACCCACTGCACCCGCTGCGCTGCCAGAACCCGCATCGCCCCAATGTGCTGATGGTGGTGCTGGAATCGCTGCGCCAGGACGTGCTGACACCGCAGCTGATGCCCAACACGTCGGCGCTGGCGCAGGACGCGCGCGTGTTCGACCAGCACTTCAGCACCGGCAATGCCACCCGCTACGGCCTGTTCGGGCTGCTGTACGGCCTGCCCGGTGGCTACTGGCCAAGCATGCTCGACGAGCAGCGCGGCTCGCAGCTGTTCCAGGTGCTGGGCCAGCAGGGCTACGACCTGCACCTGTACGGCAGTGCGCCGTTGTACAGCCCGGAATTCGATCGCACGGCTTTCGCCGATGTGCGCGACCAGCTGCACCAGGGTCCATCGGCACTGAAGTCCGACGGCCGCGACCGCGCGATCATCAGTGCACTGCAGCAGGACATCCGCGCCAGCCAGGCGGCGCAGCGCCCGTGGTTCGGCTTCGTGTTCCTCGACTCCACCCACGCGCCCTATTACATGCCCGATGGTTACCCGCCCGTGGCGACGCCGATGGCTGCGGACATCGACTTCCTCAAATTCGGCCCGGAGCACGACCCGACGCCGGAACTCAACCGCTACCGCACCGCCGTGCACTACGCAGACAGCCTGATCGGCTCGCTGCTGGACGACCTTCGCGCACAGGGCCTGGCCGAGGACACCATCGTGCTGGTCACCGGCGACCATGCCGAAGAGTTCAACGACCTCAAGCTGAACTATTGGGGCCACAACGGCAACTTCTCCGACTACCAGCTGCAGGTCCCGTTCGTGCTGCATTGGCCGGGCAGGGCCGCTGGCCACGACGCACGCACCAGCTCGCACGAAGACTGGGTACCGACACTGATGCGCCACGCGCTGGGTTGCGAGAACGCGCTGAGCGATTACAGCACCGGCCAGGACCTGCTGGCCGAACCGCAGGGCCCGCGTGCGCTGGTGGTCGAAAGCTGGTCGCAGCGCGCGATACGCCATGGCGACGCGATCTACGTGTTCGACAAGTTCGGCAACGCCACCGCTCTGGACCTGCGCTACCGGCCGCTGTCACAGCAGGCGCCCGACGCGGCCGCCGTACGCACTGCATGGGAAGCGCTGACCCGCTTCCGCAACCGCTGACCCTCAAGGATCGATCCTGCATGAACCGTCCGCTGCGCATCCTGCACACCGAAGCCGCCAAGGGAATGGGTGGGCAGGAGATCTACATCTTCCGCCACATGCAGGTGATGCGCGCGCGTGGCCACGAGGTGGCGCTGCTGTGCCAGCCCGAAGCGCGACTGGCCAAGCTGGCACGCGACGACGGTTTCACCGTGCACACCCTGCGCATGGGCGGCCTGCTGCGCCTGCTCCGCGGCATCTGGTCGGTCTCGCGCCTGGTGCGCCGCGAACGCTATGACGTGGTCAACACCACCAGCCGCCGTGACGCGCTGATCGCCGCCGCCGGCGCACGCCTGGGCGGCACGCCGCTGGTGGTGCGCTCGCGCCACCTGATGAGCCCGGTCAACTCGCTGCTGACCTATACCGGCCTGCCGCACCGGGTGCTGACCGTCAGCAGCTTCGTCAAGCAGTTGCTGGCCGAGCGCGGCATTCCGGCCGAACACATCGGTATCGTGCCGCCCATCGCGGTCCCGCCGCGCTGGAGCGAGATCCGCAAGGACGACCCCTGGCAATGCCTGCAGGAGGTACGCGCGGAAGTGCGCGCCGAGCTCGGCTTCGGCGAACAGGACATCGTGGTCGGTTGCGTGGCGGTGCTGCGCGAACCCAAGGGCCACGCCGACCTGCTGCAGGCGATGGTGCCGCTGTGCAAGACGCACCCGAACCTGCACCTGGTGGTGGTCGGCGATGGCCAGCCGGTCATGGATCGACTGCAGGCGCTGCGCGACGAGCACGGGCTGCAGCAGCAGGTCCACCTGCTCGGCTATCGTGACGGCGCGTGCCGGCTGATGGCCGGCTTCGACATCTTCGCGCTGGCTTCGCACAAGGAAGCGGCCGGTACCGTGTTCCTGGAGGCCGCCTATGTCGGGGTGCCGATCGTGGCCACGCGCGTGGGTGGCGTGCCGGAAATGGTGGTCGATGGCAGCAATGCCATCCTCACCCGATTGGGCGACAATGCAGCCCTGACAGGCGCCCTGCGCCTGCTGGTGGACGATCCGGAACGGCGGCGGCAGATGGGCCGCGCCGGGTGGGACTGGATGCACGGCGCGCACCGGTTCACCCCCGATGGCCACGGTGAGACCACCGAACACTACTACCGCCAGTGGCTGAAGGAGCTGGGACATGGCTGATGCCCGAACCGTACCGGTGCTCATGCACCACCACGTCAGTCCGTCGCCGGGCATGATCACCGTGTCACCGGAGAATTTCGAAAGCCAGATCGCCTGGTTGGCCGGCAACGGCTGGACCTCGCTGACACTGGACCAGTACGCCGGCTTCCTGGCCGGCAGGCCGGTGCCGCGCAAGTCGATCGTGATCACCTTCGACGATGGCTACCTGGACAACTGGGTGTATGCGCACCCGATCCTGCAGAAGTACGGCATGCACGCAGTGGTGTTCGTGGTCACCGGCTGGATGGGCGAAGGCCCGGAGCGGCCCCATGCGGGGCTTGCCGGGGCAGTGCTGCCTGCCACGCCGGACCACCGCGGCTGCGAAGCGGCGATCTACGAGCAGAACCGCAGCGACGACGTGATGATGCGCTGGAGCGAAGCGCGCGCGGCCATCGCCGCCGGCACCTTCGAAGTGCATTGCCACACCCATACCCACACCCGCTGGCTGCGCCGCGACGACCTGGACCGCGCACAGCGCCGTGCGGGCCTGAGCCACGATCTGGCAGTCTCGCGCGAAGTCCTGCGGGACAAGCTCGGCGAGGTGTCCGATACGCTGTGCTGGCCTTACGGCGATTTCGACCAGGACCACATCGAGGTGGCGCGCGAGCACGGCTTCCGCTACCTGCACACCACCCACCCGTTCGGCCGCAACGTGGTCGGCGGCGATCCGGAACGCATCTACCGCTTCGCGATCCGCAACCGCCCGGCGAGCTGGTTGCGCAAGCGCATCGCCCAGAGCTACACCCCCCTGATCGCGCCGCTGTTCAATGGCTTCAAGGCACGCCAGAAGAAGATGGTGCCGGGGCCGTAGGCGGCCCAACGCCCTGCCCCTTCAACGAAAACGCCCCGGCATTCCGGGGCGTTTTCGTTGGGCGGATGTGCAGCGGCCTCAGGCGGCGGCTTCACGTACCGCCGCGGACAGTCGATCCAGCGTGTCCTGCATCAGCGTCGCATCATCGGCCTCGACCGTGACCCGCACCACCGGCTCGGTACCGGACGGGCGCAGGAACGCACGGCCACGGCCGGCCACCGACTGCTGCGCGACAGCCAGCGCGGCCTGCACGCTGCCGGCCTGCACCGTGGCCTTGGCCGAGACATTGCCCAGCCGCACGTTGACCGTCTTCTGCGGCACCCGCACCAGTCCTTTCAGCGCCTGGCGCAGGGTCTGCCCGCTGTTGCGCAACGCCACCAGCACCTGCAGGGCGCTGACGATGCCGTCGCCGGTGGTGGCCCGATCCAGGCACAGCAGGTGGCCGGAGGCTTCGCCGCCGAGCACCCCACCGCCTTCGATCAGCGCCTGGTGCACGTAGCGATCGCCGACATTGCTGCGCACGAACGGAATCTGCAGGTCGGCGAAGGCCTTCTCCACGCCGTAGTTGCTCATCAGCGTGCCGACCACCGGGCCGCGCAGGCGGCCTTCGGTTTTCCATGCGCGGGCCAGGATGTAAAGCAGGTCATCGCCGTCGACCGGGTTGCCCTGGTCGTCGGCCATCAGCACGCGGTCGCCGTCGCCGTCGAAGGCAATGCCGAGGTCAGCGCGGGTTTCGCGGACCTTGGCCGCGAGATTGTCGATATGGGTGGAGCCCACGCCGGCGTTGATGTTGACGCCGTTGGGCTCGGCGCCAATGCCGATCACCTCGGCACCCAGCTCGCGGAACAGCAGCGGTGCGATCTGGTAGGTGGCGCCGTGCGCGCAGTCCAGCACCAGGCGTACGCCACGCAGGTCGAACGCGCGCGGCACGCTGGCCTTGCAGAACTCGATGTAGCGGCCGACCGCCTCGCGGCCACGCGATGCCTTGCCCAGCTTCTCCGATTCGGCGGTGGTGAAAGGAACGTCCAGCGCCGCTTCGAGGGCGAGCTCGGTGGCATCGTCGAGCTTCTCGCCCTGGGCGGAGAAGAACTTGATGCCGTTGTCGTAGTGCGGGTTGTGCGAGGCGCTGATGACGATGCCGGCATCCACGCCCAGCGTACGGGTCAGGAACGCCACCGCCGGAGTCGGCATCGGCCCCAGCAGCTGCACGTCGGCACCGGCGGCCACCAGGCCGGCTTCCAGTGCCGCCTCGAACATGTAGCCGGAAATGCGGGTGTCCTTGCCGATCACCACAATCGGCCGGCGCCCGTCCTGGCCGCGCTGGGCGACCAGTACACGGCCCAGGGCGTTGCCCAGGCGCAGCACGAAGTCGGCCGAGATCACGCCCTGGCCGACCCGGCCACGGATGCCATCAGTACCGAAGTACTTGCGGCCTCCCATCAAGCCACCTCCGGCGCCGGCTGACGGCCCAGCATCGCCAGCAGGTCGGACAGGCGGTCACGCAGCTCGCGGCGGTCGCAGATCTGGTCGATGGCACCGTGCTCCAGCAGGAACTCCGAGCGCTGGAAGCCTTCCGGCAGCTTCTCGCGCACGGTCTGCTCGATCACGCGCGGGCCGGCGAAGCCGATCAGCGCCTGCGGTTCGGCGATGTTGATGTCGCCCAGCATCGCAAAGGAGGCCGAGACACCACCGGTGGTCGGATGGGTCAGCACCGAGATGTACGGCAGCCCGGCTTCACGCAGCTTGCCCAGCGCGGCCGAGGTCTTGGCCATCTGCATCAGCGAGAACAGGCCTTCCTGCATGCGGGCGCCACCGCTCTGCGAGAAGCACACGTAGGGCGCACCGATCTCGACCGCGGTTTCTGCGGCCAGTGCGAAACGCTCGCCGACCACCGAGCCCATCGAGCCGCCCATGAAGGCGAAGTCGAAGGACGATGCCACCAGCGCACGGCCCTTGAGCAGGCCGCGCATGGCGATCAGCGCGTCGTACTCGCCGGTGTTCTTCTGCGCGATCTTGATGCGCTCGCTGTACTTCTTCTGGTCCTTGAACTTGAGCAGGTCGGTCGGCCCCAGGCGCGCACCGATCTCGGTGGTGCTGTCGGCGTCGAACAGGGCGGCCAGGCGCGCGCGCGCGCGGATCGCCATGTGATGGCCGCACTTCGGGCAGACTTCCAGGTTCTCTTCCAGTTCCGGACGGTACAACGCGCTGCCGCAGTTGCTGCACTTTTCCCACAGGCCCTCGGGGACACTGCGCTTCTTGCTGGGGGTGTTGTCGGTGCGGATGCCGGACGGCATCAACTTGCTGAGCCAACTCATGCGGGAGGACACTTCCGTTCAGGGCGGCCCAGGGGCCGCAAAGGCGGACAGTCTAGCTCCGCTTTCCCCGCCCGTGCACCCCCTTCCCAGCTGCGGGGCAGCCGGAAAAAACCATGCTGGGACGTACGTTTAGGTGCTGGGCGGTACCCGCCGCTGGCCGGCAGCCCTTGCACGCGAGCCATCAGGAGGAGGCCGGCCAGCGGCCGGCA
>NZ_JBHHMJ010000691.1:0-372 GCF_042136455.1 Stenotrophomonas sp. 3diitr2024 | reverse complement strand
ATCCAAGCCCGCAAGTCCGCCATCCATGGCAACGGCGTGTTCGCCGTCGCCCCGATCAAGCTGGGCGAGCGCGTGATCCAGTACAAGGGCCTGCTGCGCAGCCATGGCGACGTTGATGCCGATGACAGCGGCGACGTCGATGCAATCTTCGGCGGCAGCGCCGAGACCTTCACCCGCCACCTGCAGTGGAAGGCGTTCACGCCGGTGCTGATGGGCATGAGCGGCTGGTCGTCGAACGCGCGCCCTTGATGATGATGCTCTTGGAATAGCGGCGCAGGCGCTGCTCTTCCTCGCGACTGAGTGCGCGGCCGGTATAGACGATCACCGGCGGGAAACCGACATCGTCGTTGCCGGCCATGTGCTCGAGCAGGT
>NZ_JBHHMJ010000688.1:0-8318 GCF_042136455.1 Stenotrophomonas sp. 3diitr2024 | reverse complement strand
AGCCGAGCCAATGCTCGGCTGCGATTCACCGTTGTGCAGATAAGGGCAGCCGAGCATGGGCTCGGCTCTACAGATCAGCCGGCACCCCTGCGCCACGCAGCGGGGGTCTGGCCACATTCGCGGCGCAGCGCACGGGTCAGTGCACTCTGTTCGGAATAGCCTGCGGCCAGTGCGATATCGCTGATCGGCGCGGCGGTGGTGCGCAGCTGATGCTTGGCCCAACGCAAGCGGCACGCGCTGAGCCAGGCCTGCGGGCTCAGCCCGAACTCGCGCTGGAACAATGTGTGCAACCGGCTCTCGCTGACACCGACAACTCCGGCCATCCGGGAAACCGGCCAGGCCCGGCCGGGATCGGCCTGCACCGCCGCGCACAGGCCCTGCATGCGCGCGCCACTGCCCGCCGGTGCAAATACCTGCAGCAACTGCGGCAGCAACGCCGGCATCGGCTGCCCTGCCTGCACGGCGGCCAGGCGCTGCCGCAGCGCCAGCGGCAGATGCAGCCAGCGCTGGCGGCACAGATGCTCCTGCGTGCCGTCATCCAGCACGCCTGGAGGACAATCAACGATCACGAAACCATTGGGGCCGTCCGCCATCTGGTCATGTGCTTCGCCGGCGGCGACAAATGCCCCCTGCAGCAGGTCCAGCCGGCCGCCGCGCCCTTCCATCTCGAACTGCAGTTCCCCCTGCAGCGGCAGCACCCACTGCGCGTAGTCATGGCGGTCCAGGCCGGTGGCCTGCCCGTAGTGCCGCAGATGGAAGATGGCGCCCATCCGGGCAGTGTGCGCGTGTAACAACGGCCGTGCAAACCGCTGCTATAGTCGATCCGTCATCCAACGCAGGGAGTGCAGGTCATGACCCATCAGCAGCTGTCCCTGGTGCTTGCCACCAGCCTCGGCCTGGCGCTCACCGCCTCGGCCTCCGCGCAGGAACGTACGCCACCGGCCCCGCACTGCATGGACGCGGTCGGCGTCCAGGAAGTGGAGCAGGCTTCATCGCGTTCAATCGCTCTGCGAGCCGCCTCGGGCCAGGCCTATCGGATCGACTTCAGCGAAGAGTGCCCCGGCGTCCGCGGTGCCACCACGCTGAAACTTGAAGCACCCGCCGGCTGGGCCTGCGGTCGCCCCAGCGAGCGTGTGGTGGTCGATGGCCGCAGCTGCGCGATCAGCGCGGTGACCCCCGTGCAGGATCGCGACTACGCCAGCGTGGCCCGCGACAGCGACCGCCTGCGCATGGCCACCCTGCCCGCACTGACCATCCGCGAGCGCAGGGACATCCGCCGCAGTTTCGGTGGTTCGCCGTCGTACTGCTTTGCCACGCGCAACGTGCGCGCGTGGTCGTCCGACCCGCAGGGCATGCTGGTGGAGACCAATCCGCATCGCAATGGGGGTCACCGCTACTATCGCGTGGAGCTTGGCAGCCACTGCCGCCAGCTCGACCGTGCGCCACAGCTGAGCTTCCACTCCGGCATGCAGAACGGCCTGATCTGTGGCAATCCGGGCGATCGCATCCTCACCGCCGGATTCGAGAATGGTGACCTGCGCAACGACGCGCTGGCGCCGCTGCCGCAGTACACCCGCGGCGGCTGCACGATCCAGGCGGTCTATCCGGCTTCCAGCCAGGCGTCGAACTAACCGTCGACGCCGAGGAACGCGAACGGTGCGCTGGGCACGAAGTGGCCCAGCGCGTCGCCGGAAAAGGTATTGCGCTGGTCCGGACCGAGATCGAGCTTGAGCACCTTGCCGCCGAAATCCACCTTGTTGAGGTCGACCCAGAACGTGTTCGGGGTCAATGCCGATTCGAAGAAGTACAAGCGCCGCTTGTGGTCGGCCACGGTACGCCAGCGCGTGGAGGAGATGTTCGGCTCGCCCGGCGTGGTAATGCCGTAGGGCACCGACGTATTGCGGATCACGCTGAACACGCTGGCCAGCGCCACCACCGGGTCTTCGGACTTGGGAATGGCGTTGATGTAGAACGAGGCGCGCGCGAAACGGTCGGCTGAGCGGTTGGTACCCGGCAGCATCACCGTGCCGCCGATCTGTTGCCAGTAGCTGTTGAGTGCCAGCTGCTGCTCGAAGATCGGTGAATTGGTCATCACCTGGTAGCGCCGGTCATGGTGGATCACCTGGCGACCGCCGATGTATTCGACGATGGCACTGTCGCCACTGGCATCTGACAGCGACAGGTGCAGCGTGGCCTGGCGGTCTTCGCCCGGCACCTTGTCGGTGACGATCGAGTACGGCTCGCGCTGCAGCGCCGCGACCGCCTCGTCGACGGTGGCGAAGTTGTCCAGCACATACTGCGCCCATAGCGAGATGGCCAGGCCCGGCTTGTTGCCGCGCTGCTTCGGATACTCCGATTCGACCAGCCACAGCAGGTTGGCCACCAGGCCCTTCTCGTTCATGCCATCGGTGGTCGATACGTCATAACCGGTGGCCACCACCGAGCCGTAGCGCGCCGTCCAGGCCAGCGACTTCGGCCCGGCCTGGCCAGTGCGCGCGATGCCGCGCGGCAACACGTAGAGGTTGGTCGCCACATCGACCTTCCAGTCCATCGAGCGCGCGGTGATCACATCACCGTTGTCGCCCAGGTAGACCGCGCGCGTGCAGGCCAGCGCGGGTGCCACTGCGGCGGCCAGCGCGACCGCCAGCAGTGCCCTTTCCTTCCACTTCATCCGTGCCATGTCGTTGCACTCCTTTCCCCGTGATCCGTGGATATGACCCGATTCAGGGTGACACAGCGGTGAAGCCCCGGCGAACCAGGCGATCGTGCAGCCAGAAACCTGCAAGCATGGCCGGCACGAACCAAAGCGCTTCGCGCGATCCCACCGCCAGCCCGGCGATGGCAGGGCCCGGGCAATAGCCTGCCCAACCCCAACCCATTCCGAACAATGCCGCGCCCAGCACCAGGCGTACATCGACACCGCGCGCAGCGGGCAGTTGGAAGCGCGTTGCGCATGACGGCCGCGGGCGCTGCAGCACCCAGCGCTGGCCGACCGCGCTGACCAGCAGTGCCGAGGCCAGCACCCAGGCCAAGGTGGGATCGAAATCGCCGGCGATGTCGAGGAAACCGAGGATGCGGCGCGGATCGGTCATGCCGGCCAGCGCCAGGCCCGCGCCGAACAGCGCCCCTGCCGCGCCGGCGGCCACCATCACGCGGCTCATGCGAAGCCCCCGCCATGACGGATCAGGAATGTAGTCAGCATTGCGCAGGCCATGAATACCAGCACCGCCAGCAGCGACCGCATTGAGCCGCGGGCCATGCCGCACACTCCATGACCACTGGTGCAGCCGTTGCCCAACCGCGTACCGAATCCGACCAGCAGGCCGGCGCCAACCAGCTGCCACGCCGGCAAGGCGTCACGCAACAGGTCGCGGGGCGCTTGATCTGGCACGGCCTGCCAGCACAGCACACCCCCTGCAGCGGCAAGCAGGCCGAGCAGGAATGCCCAGCGCCAGCCTCGATCGCCCGGCGTTGCGCGCACGCTGCCAGCGGCGATGCCGCTGATGCCGGCCACCCGGCCCGTGGTCGCCAGCAACACCACCGCCGCCGCACCGATCAATGCGCCCCCCGCGACGGCGGCCCATGGCACGGTCATGACCTGCCTCCGCTTGCTCCGTTCATTTCATTCGCTTGCCTTTTGAATTAGCTTTTTCTAAATTAGCTTTATCTAAACCAAAAGGTCAACCATGGCCCGCATCGAGCTCGACAGTGCCGCGATGGCCGGGCATGCCGCCCAGGCCGCGGCGCTGCTCAAAAGCCTGGCCCATCCTGCACGGCTGCGCGTGCTGTGCCGGCTGGTCGAAGGCGAGGCGCCAGTACCGGAACTGCAGGCACTGACCGGGCTCAGCGCATCAGCGCTGTCCCAGCATCTGGCGGTGCTGCGCGGACTTGGCATCGTCGCGACCCGGCGCGAAGCGCAGTCGATCCACTACCGGGTGGTGGAAGGGCCGGCGCTGGGCGTATTGCAGGCGTTGCACGCGGCGTACTGCGGAAGTGCAGCGCGCTGAACCTTCCACGCAGGTTCAACCTGCGTGCAGCACCGGTTGCACGACCTGATCGAGCAGATCCACCGGGGTCGGCGCCGACAGGTCACCATGCAACGCGCGGGTGAAACCTGACCAGTCGCTGGAAGACAGTTGCCGCAGCAGCGCCTCCTCCACTGGCAACGCGCGCATCGACCAGTACGGAAACTGGCGCTGGCCGAGGCGGCCACGCGCCAGTTCGATGATGTCGATATGGCTACCGGCCTGCAGGATGCGTTCGTACACCGAATCGATACCATCCGGCGGCCCTTCGATGTACTGCAGGAATCGCCCGCCGTCATGCAGCAGCACACCGGTCACGCCCGCCATCTTGTTGAAACGGGCTGCATCATCGACCAGCGCCCGCAGCCGTTCAGCGGAAAGATCCGGCAGCGCCTGGCTGACGTAGGCGATGGCACGCAGTGGCATGGCGCTTCCTTGACAAGATGTACACCCACGGTAGCAGCTGCGGACGAGTCCGTCTCAGTGCCCGCAGGTGTTCCCTGAAGAATTCAGGTAGCGGCCGCCGGCAGCCCCTCTGTGCGCCTCGGCAACCGGGCTTCGAACACCACCTGACCGGCTTCATTGCGCGCTGCGATGTGCCCGCCGTGTGCGCGCACGAACTGATCGACGATATACAGGCCCAACCCCAGGCCATTGCTGGGATGGAAGCTGGCCTTGAACGGCTCGAACAGGCGCGGCAGCAGCGCGTCGTCGATCCGTCCCGCGTTGCTCACCCGCAGCAGCACGCTGCGCGGATCACGGCCGTCCACCTCCACCCTCGCCTCACTGCCATGGGTGAGCGCATTGCCGATCAGGTTGGCGGCAACCTGTCCCAGCCGATCCAGATCACCCTGCAGGCGGGTATCGCCCAGCATATCCAGATGCACCCGTGCGTGGCCGTGGGCGCTGCCCGCTTCGGCCACCACCGCACGCGTGACCTCGGCAAGATCACAGGCGCTGGCCTGCAGGCGCAGCCCGCCGCTGCGGATCCGCGAAAAGTCCAGCAGCTGCTCGACCATGCGCGCCATGCGCAGCGTGCTGGCTTCCAGGTGCTTCAGGGTCTGCTGCGCGCCGTCATTGCCCGCAGGAAGCTCCAGCGCCAGCTTGTCGGCACACAGCAGGATCGCCGACAGCGGCGTGCGCAGATCATGGGTGAGCACCGCCGCCATCGTCTCGTTGAGCTTGAGCGAGCGCTCCAGCGCCTCGTTGCGCGCCTTCAGCAGCTGCCGCTGCTGGTACAGCTCGATGAAGACATTGACCTTGCTCAGGATCACCTGCGGCGCCACCGGCTTGTGCAGGAAGTCGACCGCGCCGGTTTCGTAGCCCTTGAACGCGCGCAGCGGGTCGTCCGGCGAGGCGGTCAGGAAGATGATCGGCACATCCCGGCTGCGGTGTGATCCGCGCATCAGCTCGGCCAGGGTGAAGCCATCGATCTCCGGCATGTGCACGTCCAGCAGGGCCAGCGCCACCTCATGCTCGAGCAGCAGTTCCAGCGCCTGCGCGCCCGAGCCCGCCAGCAGCAGGTTGACGCCTTCGCGCTGCAGCAGCGCCTGCATGGCCACCAGGTTCTGCGGCACGTCATCGACGATCAGCAGGTTGACCGGGGTCTGCGACTGCGCAGGGTCCGGTGGCAGCAGGTTCATGCAAACAGCTCCTTCAGGCGACGGCACATCAGTTCGAGGGGCAGCACGGCATCGGCGCCGGCGTGCTGCAGGGCGGAGGCCGGCATCATCGATGCCTCGGCCTCCTCGGGACATTGCAGCCAGGCGCGGCCACCGGCGGCGCGCACTGCGGCCACCCCTTCACTACCATCGCTGCTGGCACCGGTCAGCAGCAGGGCCAGCACCTGCGCGCCGAACACGGCCGCAGCCGACTCGAACAATGGATCGATGGCCGGGCGCGAAAACAGCACCGGCGCGTCCACCGACAACGCCAGCGAACCGGCGTCTTCCACCAGCAGGTGATAGTCCGGTGGCGCAAAGGTCACCGTGCCTGGCTGCAGCGGCTGCTTGTCTTCGGCCTCGCGCACCGGCAGCGCGCAGTACGGCGCCAGCACTTCGGCGATGCGGCTGCTGCGGTCGCGCGGAAGGTGCAGCACGGCCAGCACCGGCGCCGGTAGAGCCGCGGGCAGCGCGCCGAGCACCGCCTGCAGCGCCGCAACCCCACCCGCAGAGGCCCCGATCACCAGCACGGCCGGTCGTGTCGGCAGTGCCATCAGGCAACCTTCCGGTACAGGCGATGCTCCCGCGAGCAGGTCTCGAACGCGCCGTGGTGGCGCCCGAACTGCAGCGACTCCTTGCTGCCCAGGCCAAGGAAGCCGCGATGCACCAGCGCTTCACGGAACAGGCCCACCGCGCGGTCCTGCAGATCGCGGTTGAAATAGATCAGCACATTGCGGCACGACACCAGATGCACCTCGGAGAACACGGTGTCGGTGGCCAGGCTGTGGTCGGCGAACACCACGTTGCGGCGCAGCTGGCGATCGAACACCGCGCCATCGTAGGCCGTGGCGTAGTAGTCGGACAGCGAGGCGGTGCCACCGGCCGCCAGGTAGTTCCGGCTGAACTGGGCCATCCGGTCGATGCCATAGGCGCCGGCCTCGGCGGTGGCCAGGGCTGCCGGATTGATGTCGGTGGCGTAGACGATGCTGCGCTCCAGCAGGCCTTCCTCGTGCAACAGGATCGCCAGCGACCACACTTCCTCGCCGGTACTGCAACCGGCCACCCACAGCTTCACCGACGGGTAGGTGCGCAGCACCGGCACCACCTGCTCGCGCAGCTCGCGGAAATAGGCCGGGTCGCGGAACATCTCCGAGACCTGCACGGTGAAGAACTGCATCGCCTGCGCGAACAGGTCCGGCTCGTGCAGCAGGCGGTGCTGCAGGTCGGCCAGCCGCTCGCACTCATAGCGCTGCATGGCCTGGCGGATCCGCCGGCGCAGCGACGACACCGCATAACTGCGGAAATCGTAGTGGTAGCGCTGGTAAAGCGCTTCCAGCAGCACCTTCAGCTCCAGGTCGAACAGGGCCTGCTCGTTCATTGCCGCGAGCACCAGACCCGGCACAGCGAGACCAGCTTGTCGACGTCGATGGGTTTGGCGATGTAGTCGTTGGCGCCGGCCTGCAGGCAGCGCTCACGGTCGTCCGGCATGGCCTTGGCGGTCAGCGCGATGATCGGCAGGTCCTGCAGGTGGCGCTGCGCGCGGATTTCGCGCATCGCAGCAAGGCCATCCTTCTCCGGCATCATGATGTCCATCAGCACCAGGTCGACCTCGCGCTCGGCCAGGCGATCCACCGCTTCCTGTCCATTGCGCGCGATCTCCAGCGTAACGCCGAGGGGTTCGAGCACGCTGGACAGTGCGAAGATGTTGCGTACGTCGTCCTCTGCCAGCAGCACCGTCCGACCGTCGAGCACGGTGTCGCGACGGCGGGCCTCGCGCAGCAGGCGCTGCTGGTCGCTGGGCAGGCTGGCCTCCACGCTGTGCAGGAACAGGGTCACCTCGTCCAGCAGGCGCTCGGGCGAACGCGCGCCCTTGATGATGATGCTCTTGGAATAGCGGCGCAGGCGCTGCTCTTCCTCGCGACTGAGTGCGCGGCCGGTATAGACGATCACCGGCGGGAAACCGACATCGTCGTTGCCGGCCATGTGCTCGAGCAGGTCGTAGCCACTGCCGTCGGGCAGCGACAGGTCCATCACCATGCAGTCGAACGTGACTGTACTGAGCTGTTCCAGTGCGCCGGCCAGAGTGCCTACGGCGACGATCTGCAGCTGGTCGCGGCCCAGCAACAGTTCCAGGTTGTGGCGCAGCTCGTTGTCGTCCTCCACGATCAGCAGCCGCCGCATGTCGCGCTGGCTGGTCTGTTCCAGCTGTTCGATGGCCGTCACCAGCCGCTCGCGCGTGGTCGGCTTGATCGCGAAACCGATCGCGCCGAGCTCGCGCGCTACCTGGCTGCGGTCCGTGGCCGAGACCACATGCACCGGGATGTGGCGGGTGTCCGGGTTGCGCTTCAGGCGTTCCAGCACGCTCAGGCCCGACACGTCCGGCAGGCCGATATCGAGCAGGATGCCGTTCGGGCGCAGTTCGCTGGCCAGGGCCAGCGCCTCTTCCGCCGTGCCCGCCACCACGCAGTCGAAGTCCAGTTCATGGGCCAGCGCCACCAGCGCTTCGGCGAACGTGGCATCGTCCTCGACCGCCAGGATCAGGCGCCCGGCGCGCTGGCGGCGACCGCGGTCGTCGGCTACGCCGGCCATCGCAGTAACCGGCGCTGCAGCGGTCGCAGCGCGTACGGGCGCG
>NZ_JBHHMJ010000672.1:0-392 GCF_042136455.1 Stenotrophomonas sp. 3diitr2024 | reverse complement strand
CGATGTTCAATCGCGCGACGTCTGCGGGGTACGGCATCGGCGAGCGTCTGCTCGATCAGCTGTTGTCGGCGCGTTTCGGGCCCCGTCAGCCGCGTGTGCCCCTATCAAGCCTGGCGCCGATCAGGTTGAACCAGGACCAGGACCGGGTGTTCAACCCCGGGCCGAACCGGCGCATCGTGCTGGCCACCAACGTGGCCGAGACCTCGCTGACGGTGCCACGCATCCGCTACGTGGTCGATCCGGGCTTCGCCCGCGTCAAGCGCTTTTTTCAGGACCTGCGAGACGCCCAGCACCGCGCTATCCACGCATGGCGTGGATCTACCACGGCATCCCCGCAAACCGATGGATCCGCACCATCCGTGGACGCAGCATTTCCAGTACATCCACGCCAT
>NZ_JBHHMJ010000667.1:0-2009 GCF_042136455.1 Stenotrophomonas sp. 3diitr2024 | reverse complement strand
GGAGCCTTTTCCGAAGGAAAGGGCTCCGACCCCGGAAGTACTCATTGATCGGCCGCCACGAAACCACCGGTCTGCCGCGCCCACAGGCGCGCGTACAGGCCACCGGCCGCAATCAGTTCGGCATGGCTGCCGGTCTCGACGATGCGGCCCTGGTCCATCACCACCAGCCGGTCCATGCGCGCGATGGTCGAGAGCCGGTGCGCGATCGCGATCACCGTCTTGCCGCCCATCAGCTCATCCAGGCTGTCCTGGATCGCCGCTTCCACTTCCGAGTCCAGCGCCGAGGTCGCTTCGTCCAGCACCAGGATCGGCGCGTCCTTCAGCAGCACGCGGGCAATGGCGATGCGCTGGCGCTGGCCACCGGACAGCTTCACCCCGCGCTCGCCGACATGCGCGTCGTAGCCACGACGCCCCTGCCCGTCCACCAGCGTATCGATGAAGGCTTCGGCACGCGCCTTGGCTACGGCAGCACGCAGCTGCTCCTCGGTCGCATCGGGGCGGCCGTACAGCAGGTTGTCGCGGATCGAGCGATGCAGCAGCGAGGTGTCCTGGGTGACCACGCCGATCTGCTGGCGCAGGCTTTCCTGGGTGACGCAGGCGATGTCCTGGCCGTCGATCAGGATGCGGCCGCTCTCCAGGTCGTACAGGCGCAGCAGCACGTTCACCAGGGTCGACTTGCCGGCACCGGAAGGACCGACCAGGCCGATCTTCTCGCCCGGCTTCACCACCAGGTCGAGGCCGGCGATCACGCCGCCCTTCTTGCCGTAATGGAAGTGGATGTCCTGGAAGTGCACGCCACCGCGGGTCACCTGCAGCGGCACCGCGTCCCCGCGGTCCTGCACGGTCAGCGGCTGGGCGATGGTCGTGATGCCATCCTGCACCGTGCCGATGTCCTCGAAGATGCCGTTGATGGTCCACATGATCCAGCCGGACATGTTGTGGATGCGGATCACCAGGCCGGTCGCCAGCGTGATCGCGCCCACGGTGATATGGCCGCCATACCACAGCCACAGCGCGAGCCCACAGGTGCCGGCAATCAGGAAACCGTTGACGATGGCGATGGTCAGGTCCATGCCGGTGGTTACCCGGGTCTGCGCGCGGTGCTTGACCGCCAGTTCCTGGATCGACTCGGCCACGTAGGCCTGTTCGCGCCCGCCATGGGCGAACAGTTTCAGCGTGGGAATGTTGGTGTAGCCATCGACGATGCGGCCCATCGCCTTGGAGCGCGCTTCGGACGCAATCCAGGCTCGTTCCTTCGCGCGCGGCACGAAGTAGACCATGATCACCGCGTAGGCCAGCAGCCACAGGACCAGCGGCACCATCAACCGCCAGTCCGCCTGCGCGAACAGGTACAGCGCCGTGCCGGTATAGACCACGATGTACCAGAGCGAATCGACCATCTGTACCGCCGACTCGCGCAGCGAGGTACCGGTCTGCATCACCCGGTTGGCGACGCTGCCGGCGAAGTCGTTCTGGAAGAAGCTCAGGCTCTGCCGTACCACGTAGTTGTGCATCAGCCAGCGCGAGCGGTTGCTCAGGCCGGGCACGATCGCCTGGTTGACCAGCAGGTTGTGCAGGCCCACCAGGATCGGCCGCGCGATGACCGTGATGAACAGCATCCAGCCCAGTTCATTGGCATGGCGCTTGAAGAAATCGGCACCGGGCTGCTCGGCGACCATGTCGACGATGCGGCCCAGGTAGTCGAACATGGCCACTTCCACCAGCGCCAGCAGCAGGCCGGCAATCAGGGTCGCCAGCAGCACCGGCCAGACCGGGCGCAGGTAGTGCAGGTAGAACGGCAGCACCTTGCGCGGTGGCATGCGCCCATCCACGGGCGGGAAAACCGGGATCAGGGATTCAAACCAACGGAACATCGCATTCCCTCGCCATCAATAGCCGGCGGAGTATCCCACGCCGGATGTGTACGCCGGCCGACGATGCCGCGGCGCCGGTAGTGCCGGCCGCTGGCCGGCAACCTCGCGACGTTTCCAGGGATCATGAGGTTGCCG
>NZ_JBHHMJ010000649.1:0-2719 GCF_042136455.1 Stenotrophomonas sp. 3diitr2024 | reverse complement strand
ACAGCCCCGCCGGGCGTCTTCGTTTCCGGCATCAGGCCGCGCGGCGGGCCATGCCCTCCGGCTCGGCCTGCAGGCGGAAGCGCGACACCGCCACCGCCAGCTGCTCGGCCTGCTCCTCCATCGCACGGGCGGCGGCACTGGCTTCCTCCACCAGCGCGGCGTTCTGCTGAGTGGTTTCGTCCATCTGCACCACGGTCTGGTTGACCTGCTCGATGCCGGCCGACTGTTCGCGCGACGCGGCCGAGATCTCGGCCATGATTTCGTTGACCCGGCCGACCTGACCGACGATGTCCTGCATGGTGCGCCCCGCACCGTGCACCAGCTGCGCACCGGCACCGACCTGGGCCACCGAGGCGTCGATCAGCTCCTTGATCTCCTTTGCAGCACCCGCCGAGCGCTGCGCCAGCGCCCGCACTTCACTGGCCACCACTGCGAAGCCACGGCCCTGTTCACCGGCGCGCGCAGCTTCCACTGCCGCGTTCAGCGCCAGGATGTTGGTCTGGAACGCGATGCCATCGATCACCGAGATGATCTCGGCGATACGCTGCGAAGACGCCTCGATCTGCTCCATGGTGTGCACCACCTGGCTGACCACCTGGCCGCCTTCGCTGGCCACGCCCGCTGCGGAACCTGCCAGCGTGTTTGCCTGCAGCGCATGGTCGGCATTCTGGCGCACGGTGGAGGTCAGTTCTTCCATCGACGCGGCGGTTTCTTCCAGGTTGGCGGCCTGCTGTTCGGTGCGGCGCGACAGGTCGCTGTTGCCGGCGGCGATCTCACCGGCGGCCAGGCGGATGCTGGCCGCCGACTGCTGGATCTGGCCGACGATCTGGGTCAGCTGCTGCACGGTGCTGTTGGCATCGTCGCGCATCACCGCAAACACGCCGTGGAAGTCGCCCTGCATGCGGGCACTGAGGTCACCGGCGGCGATCGCGCGCAGCAGCGTCGACAGTGCCGCCAGGTTGTGGTCGCTGACCTGCATCATTGTGTTGAGCGTCTCCACCATGCGGCGGAAATCATGGTCGAAGCGCAGTGCATCACCGCGCACGGCGAAGTCACCGGCGGCGGCGGCGGCGGCCAGCTGCTGGATCTGCTCGTTGATCGCAGCCAGGTTGCGCTTGGTGGTCGCCATTGCGGCAGTGAACACCGCCTTCTCGCCCGGCAGCGCTTCCATGTCCACGCTGAGGTCGCCCACGGCATAGCGCTGCATCACTTCAACCAGGCGCTGGGTGACCGCATTGCTGGAGGCCACGAGCTGGTTGCTGTCGGCCACCATGCGGCCGTACTCGCCCGGGAAGGCCGCAGCATCCATGCGATAGCTGAGTTCACCGGCATCGTGGCGGCGCGCCATTTCGGCCTGCGCAGCCATCACCGACTTCAACTGCCCACGCATGCCCTGCATCGCGTCCAGCAGGCGCCCTACTTCGTCGTTGCTGCGCGCAGGCAGCGTGCTGTCCAGCTTGCCGGCGGCGACATCACCAGCCACGCGCACCGCTTCGGCCAACGGGCGGATCGCCAAGCGGCGCAGCAGCACGTAGACACCGGCGCTGAGGGTCAGCGCGGCGATCACGCCGACCAGCAGGGTCAGCCACAGCAGCTGGCGTGCCTCAGACACGATCACCGCATGCGGCATCACCACGCCCAGCGCGAAGCGTTGCGGGGCGTCGCCCACGCGCAGCGGCACGTACACGCGTACGTTGCCGGCCGCGTCGGGGCTGAAGGCCTCGAACGGACGGTCGGCGGCGATGTCGGCCAGCATGGTGCGGGTCAGGGCATCGTTGCGCGGCTTGCCGATCTCGGCGGCATTGGCCGAGGCCAGCACCACGCCCTTCGGCGACAGCAGTTCGACGCGGCCAGCCCCCATCGGCTTCAGCGTTGCCAGGTGCTTCTGCAGCGCTGCCAGCGAGAAGTCGACGGTGAATACACCGAGGAACCTGTCGTTCTCGATGATCGGCGTGCTCAACGTGCTCATCAACACCTGCTGCCCGGCGATGTCATAGGCATAGGGTTCGCTGACCTTGGGCAACTTGTCGCGGCTGGGCACCATGTACCAGTCACCGGAACCGCTGGCAGTCTCGGTGTAGTCGGTCATCACCGACTGCTGCGGTTTGCCGTCGTGCCAGGCCCAATAGCTCATGTAGCGGCCGGTGGCATCGTGTGCTTCGGTATTGACGAACTCCGCATCCTTGCCGTCGAAGGCGTCGGCCTCCCACATGGTGCTCTTGCCCAGCCATTGAGGATGAGCACGCAGCTGTTCGCCGAGCACCGCCGCCAGGCTGGCGCGGTCGGGTATGTCACCACGGGCACGCTGGGCCAGCACGGCCTCGACCATGGCGTCATTGCTGGCGAAAGCGGTGCCCAGATCAGCCGCCACCTGGCGCGCCTCGGCGTTGGCCTCGCTGGTCATGGTCTGGCGCGAGGCGCTGATCAGACTGGCGCTGGCCTGTCGGTAGATCAGGAACGCGGTCAGGCCGAAGCACAGCAGCGCGATCACGGCGGTGCCCAGCATCAACTTGTGGGCGATGCTGCCTGGGCGTTGGGCAGTGGCAGAGCGGGAAGAAGGCATGGGAGGGTCCGCAAGGCAGTTCAGGACGACCGGCACCACGAGGGCACCGCGCAGGCGCGCGATCCGTCGCGCAGGCCACCGGCCGCCGGGGCGCGCCCGGCGCTGGAAGCGCACTGGGTTAGCGGCCGCCCGCCAACGAGGTTGAGGCGGGCGGCC
>NZ_JBHHMJ010000640.1:0-6085 GCF_042136455.1 Stenotrophomonas sp. 3diitr2024 | reverse complement strand
CGGCAAGCACACTATGTGTGCTTGCCGCTCCTCCATATGGAGAACAGGATCCACACGCCGCAGAAGCCGGCGCCGATGAAACCGCACACGCCAAGTGCCAGCAGCCAGCGACTGGAGACCCCGCCAACGCTGTGCATCACGATCGAGGACCCGATGATCAGCGCGGCGGTGACGATACCCATCACCAGCCGGTTCGCTGCCCGATTCACCTGTTCGCCAAAGCCCTGCAGCGCAGTGGTTTCCACCTTCAGCTGGAGGCGGCCGCGGCGTGCCGCCTGGACCAGCTTGCGCAGGTCGCGCGGCAGTTCCCCGGCGAAGTCGACCAGGCCCAGCAGGCTGCGTCGGCCACGCTTGAGCAGCGCCTTGGGCGCATAGCGCTGCAGCACCACCCGTTCCAGGAACGGGCGCGCGGCACTGGCCATGTCGAAATCCGGGTCCAGCTGGCGACCCATGCCTTCCAGGGTCAGGAAGGCCTTGATCATCAGCGCCAGATCGGCCGGCAGGGTCAGGCTGTAGCTGCGCAGCAGCTGGGTGATATCGCCCAGCATCAG
Source organism: Stenotrophomonas sp. 3diitr2024 (assembly GCF_042136455.1). NCBI lineage: Bacteria > Pseudomonadati > Pseudomonadota > Gammaproteobacteria > Lysobacterales > Lysobacteraceae > Stenotrophomonas > Stenotrophomonas sp. 3diitr2024. The sequence goes on along the minus strand of NZ_JBHHMJ010000640.1, from coordinate 5,534 downwards.
GCCGATGCGCAGGTCCTTCAGCGGCACGCCGCGATACTGGTCGACGAACTGGCTGATGTCGTGCTGCAGGCGGTTCTCGTCCACTTCCACGCCGCCGGCCCAGTCCAGCAGCACATCGGCCACGCTCTGCGGGTCCTGCTCGACCAGCCCGTGCAGCAGCTGCGCGACCTGGAAGCGGCGCACTTCGGACAACGCGCCGACCATGCCGAAGTCAATCACGCCGATGCGGCCGTCACGCAGGTAGAAGATGTTGCCGGGGTGCGGGTCGGCGTGGAAGCAGCCGTCCTCCAGCACCATCTTGAGCACGATGCCGGCACCGCGCCGAGCCAGTTCGCGCCGGTCCAGGCCCGCCGCATCGACGCCGGCCAGGTCACGCCCGGGAATGCCGTCGACGAAGTCCTGCACATTCAGGCTTTCACAGGTCCACTGCCAGTGCACGCTGGGGATCAGGATGTCGTCACGGCCGTTGAAGTTGCGTGCGATGCGTTCGGCGTTGCGGCATTCGGCGGCGAAATCCAGCTCGCGTCGCAGCGACACGGTGAACTGCTGCACGACCTCGGCCGGACGATAGCGGCGCAGGTCCGGCAGCCGCGCCTCGACGATTTCGGCCAGGCGCGCCAGCAACCGCAGGTCGGCCTCGACCACGTCGCGGATACCCGGGCGCCGTACCTTCAGCACCACCTCGCGGCCGTCATGCAGGCGCGCGCGATGGGCCTGCGCCAGCGAGGCGGCGGCCATCGGGATTTCATCGAGGAAGGCGAACACGTCTGCAGGCGAGGCGCCCAGGTCGGCCTCCAGCTGCTCGCGGATATCGGCGTACGGCAGCGCGGGCACCGCGTTCTGCAGCTCGGACAGTTCAGCGATCCATTCCGGCGGCAGCAGGTCGACGCGCGTCGCCAGCACCTGACCGAGCTTGACGAAGGTCGGGCCGAGATCCTGCATCGCGCTGCGTACGCGCACCGGCGCGGTCATCCGCAGCAGTTCCTGGCGATCCTCGTTCCAGTGCAGCAGGCGCCCAGCGCGCTCCAGCGTGGTGGCCAGGCCGATGCGCCGCACCACGTCACCGAAACCATAGCGGATCAGGACAACCGCAATTTCCTGCAGTCGGCCCAGGTCACGGACCGTGCCCAGCGTTTCCCACATCATGCGTGCTCCGGACGATTACCGGAGCAGCATGTCACAGCTGGGCGTCGATGCCGCGCAATGCCGCCGCCACGGTTTGCCGGCGGATGGCTTCGCGGTCGCCCTCGAACTGGAACAGCTCGGCGCGGGCGTAGCCGCCGCGCCGCTTCCAGCCGATCCAGACGCTGCCGACCGGCTTGCCAGGGCTGCCGCCGCCGGGACCGGCGATGCCGGTCACTGCCACCGCGATGCCGGCCCCCGAGTTGACCAGCGCACCGGAAACCATTTCCAGCACGGTTTCGCGGCTGACTGCGCCAAACTGCTCCAGCGTCTGTGCGCGCACGCCGAGCAGGCGCTGCTTGGCTTCGTAGCTGTAGACCACCATGCCGCAGTCGAAGAATGCCGACGAACCTGCGATGTCGGTCATGCACTTTGCAATCCAGCCACCACTGCAGCTTTCAGCGGTCACCAGCTGCAGCGAGGCCTGCTCGAGGCGCTGCCCAAGCGCGGCGGACTGGATATTGAGTTCAGCGTCGGTGGGGATGGACATCGGCATGACGGTGGGGTGAAGAACCTGCACGTTGTACCGCAGATGACAGGCAGATGTCGCGCCCATCCGGGACGGTTGCGCTGCCGGCCGGCGGCCGGCACTCGCCGGCCCTGCCAGGTGCTACCTCACCACTCCGGCAGTTTCTCCGGCAGCAGCGCCCGGATCGGTGCGCCGTCGGCACTGGCGGCCAGCTTCTCGGCTTCGGCAATCGGCAAGTCGACATGCAGCAGCCAGCCTTCCTCATCAGCCTGCTCGCTGCGGATCACTTCCAGCTGGTGCAGGCGCGCGCGCAGGCGGCCGGCATCCGGCGGCAGGCGCAGTTCGCCGGTGACATGCTGCAGGCCCAGGCGCTTGCCCAGCACCGCCTGCAGCAGCTCCAGCCCCCGCCCGTCACGCGCGGAAATCCACACCCGCTCACGACGCGACTCATCCGGGATACCGTCCTGGCCATCGTGGCGCACGTCGGCACCGTCGATGCGGTCGATCTTGTTGAACACCAGCAATTGCGGCAGGTCACCGGCACCGACTGCGGTCAGCACCTCGTCGACCTGGGCGATGCGCTCCTCGCGGTGCGGATCGGCAGCGTCGACCACATGCAGCAGGAAGTCGGCCTCGCGCGCCTCGGACAGGGTCGAGCGGAACGCCGCGACCAGATCATGCGGCAGATCGCGGACGAAACCGACGGTATCGGCCAGCACCACGTTGCCCCCCGGCACCGCGATGCGGCGCACGGTCGGATCCAGCGTTGCGAACAGCTGGTCGGCGGCATAGGCCTCAGCGCCGGTCATGGCGTTGAACAGGGTCGACTTGCCGGCGTTGGTGTAGCCCACGAGGGCAACGCGCGGCAGCTCGCTGCGCACACGCGCACGGCGCATCTGGGTGCGCTGCACTTCGACCTTTTCCAGGCGCTTCTGCAGCTGCTCCACCCGCTTCTGCAGCAGACGGCGGTCAGTTTCCAGCTGGGTTTCACCCGGTCCGCGCAGGCCGATCGAACCGCCGCGCTGGCGCTCCAGATGGGTCCAGCCGCGCACCAGCCGCGTAGCCAGGTGGCGCAGCTGTGCCAGTTCGACCTGCAGCTTGCCTTCGTGGCTGTGCGCACGCTGGGCGAAGATGTCCAGGATCAGGCCGGTGCGGTCGATCACCCGGCGCTCGAGGAAACGTTCCAGGTTGCGTTCCTGGCCCGGGCTCAATGCATGATTGACCAGGATCAGGTCGGCCCCGCTGGCGTCGGCCGCAGCCTTGATCTCGTCCAGCTTGCCGCTGCCGATCAGGGTCGACGGATTCGGACGGTCCAGGCGCGCAGTGATCGTCGCGGCGATGCTGGCCCCGGCCGAGCGGGCCAGATCACCGAATTCTTCGAGCACATCGTCTTCCAGCTTGCCGAAATGGGGCTGGATCAACAGGGCGTGTTCACCCTTTTTCGAGCGGTCAAACATTCACCGCTCCGGTATTACTCGTCTGCTTCATCACCTGCCTGACCGCCTTCACCCGACTGCACGTAACCACCGCCCGGACCGACCTTCACGTTGCGTGCCGGAACGACGGTGGAAATGGCGTGCTTGTAGACCATCTGACTGACCGTGTTGCGCAGCAGGACCACGAACTGGTCGAACGACTCGATCGTGCCCTGCAGCTTGATGCCGTTCACCAGGTACACCGAAACCGGCACGCGTTCGCGCCGCAGTGCGTTCAAGAAAGGATCCTGCAGCGATTGCCCCTTGGACATTGCACACTCCTGATTATTGTTCTTATTGGGTTGCCGACGGTTGCCGCGGCCCCCGAGCCGCCCGCCGACCGATGATGTTACACGGCTGGCGGGGATTCAGCGTGCGACGAAGGTCGACACCGCGCTGGCCAGGCGCTCCCCATCAACATGGGGGTCGAACCAGCGCGCATCAAGCTCGCCGCGCAGCCAGGTCAGCTGGCGCTTGGCCAGTTGCCGGGTGGCGAAGATCGCCTTGTCACGGAAACGGGCGGCATCACCCTCCCCGTCCAGGTACTCCCAGGCCTGCCGATAGCCGACCGCACGCACTGCCGGCAGGTCCAGGGGCGCCTCCACGGCTGCCATTTCCGGCATCGCGCGCAATGCCCGCACCTCGTCGAGGAACCCCTGCCCCAGCATGGCGTCGAAGCGCGCCTCGATGCGCTGGTGCAGAACCGCACGGTCGCGTGGAGCGAGGATCAGCTTGAGGGTGCGCACCGGCAATGGCGCTACGCCCGGCCGGCGCTGCCATTCAGTAATGGGGATACCGGTCAGGCGATAGACCTCCAGCGCCCGCTGGATGCGTTGCGGATCGGTCGCATGGATGCGTGCGGCGGCGGCCGGGTCGACCTTGGTCAGCTCGGCGTGCAGTGCCGCCCAGCCACGCTCGGCCGCCTCGGCGCTGAGCGCTTCGCGCATTGCCGGGTCGGCCTCCGGCATCGGCGACAGGCCCTGCAGTAGCGCCCGGAAGTACAGGCCAGTGCCACCGGCCAGGATCGGCGTCCTGCCACGCGCCACGATGTCGGCCACGACTCGCCCGGCATCGGCGGCGAACTCGGCCGCCGAGTAGGTCTGCCAGGGGTCACGCAGGTCCAGCAGATGGTGCGGCGCCTGCGCGCGCTCCGTCGCATCGGGCTTGGCCGAACCGATGTCCAGGTGGCGGTACACCAGTGCCGAGTCGACGCTGACGATTTCCCCATCCAGCTGCCGTGCCAGGGCGATCGCAGTGGCGGTCTTGCCACTGGCGGTCGGCCCCATCACGGCGATCGCCAGTGGCCGCCGATCGATACCCATCAGTCTTCGTCCGGCCAGCGGATCGTCGGCGCAGCGTCGGCGCGCGGCGTCGGTACGGCTTGCACCGCCTGCCAGATCTTCAGCGCATCAACTGTGGCCGCCACGTCATGCACGCGTACGATGCGCGCGCCACGCTGGACCGCGATCAGGTGCGCGGCCACCGAGGCCGCTACCCGCTCGGACGGCGTATCGCGACCTGTCAGTTCACCGAGACTGCGCTTGCGCGACAGGCCGGCCAGCATCGGCACGCCCAGTTCCAGAAAGCGCTCCGAACGCGCCAGCAGGGTCATGTTGTGGCCGGTGGTCTTGCCGAAGCCGAAACCGAGGTCGATCAGCAGGTTCTTCTTCGCGATGCCTGCCATCTCGGCAGCGAACAGGCGCTGCACCAGGAAGCCGTGCACCTCGCCGACCACATCGTCGTAGTGCGGATCGGCCTGCATGTGGCCCGGTTCGCCCTGCATGTGCATCAGCACCACCGGCACGCCGGTTTCCGCAGCGGCCTCGAGCGCACCCTCCTGACGCAGGCCGAAGATGTCGTTGATCATGCCGGCGCCAGCGGCCACGGCCGCGCGCATCACTTCCGGCTTGAAGGTGTCGATGCTGATCGGCACATGGGTCCGGGCCGCCAGCTGCTCGATCACCGGAATCACCCGGCCCAGCTCCTCCTCGACCGATACCGGCGTGGCGCCCGGGCGGGTCGATTCGCCGCCGATATCGAGAAGGTCCGCGCCCTCCTCGACCAGCTTCAGGCCATGAGCGATTGCGGCCTCGGTGGTGTCGTGCGCGCCGCCATCGGAAAACGAGTCCGGGGTGACGTTGACGATGCCCATGACCTGGGCACGGTCGAGGCGCAGGATGCGGCCGGCGCAATCGAGCTGGGACGAGGTATCGAACATCGGTAATCCTGCTGGAACAACGGCGGGTAGTTTAGTTCGGCAGGGCGGCGCCCTGCACCCGCCGAGGCAACGGCCACAGCAAAAGCCCAAGCAACAGCAGAAGCTGGTTTCCTGAGGGTAGGCGGGGTGGGTCCGGCTGCGGGAGACGCCGTGAACCCGTCCATGGGGGCTTGGCCGCGGCATCCATGCC
>NZ_JBHHMJ010000130.1:0-330 GCF_042136455.1 Stenotrophomonas sp. 3diitr2024 | reverse complement strand
GGTGGCGTGCGGCAATGCGGCCGACGATCGCCAGGCCCAGGCCGAAGCCGCCGGTGTCGCGGCTGCGGCTGTCATCCAGGCGGGTGAACGGGCGGACCACCTTTTCGCGGTCAGCCTCAGCATGGTGCTGGTGACCGCGGTCGCGGTGATCTGCGTGGCAGGCGCCCGCCGCTTCAGTCGCTAGGAAAAAGGGGACGGACGGGGTTAAGTCGTAACTGGCCCTGCCGCTGCGCCAGGTGGACCAGTGCCAGCCATTGCAGGCCACGGGCATGCAGCATGGGATCATCACGCTCCTGCAGCATCGGCTGCAGCAGCGCCGCAATGGCCTGC
>NZ_JBHHMJ010000632.1:0-6491 GCF_042136455.1 Stenotrophomonas sp. 3diitr2024 | reverse complement strand
GATGGGCTGCGCAGGACACGCCGTAAACCCATCCCTGGGGGCTCGATGGCGCCATCCATGGCGCCAACGGTCCTGCGCAGCCCATCCCGACCGGCCTCCCACAGTTTCCTGCGCGTGCCAGCCACGGAAGAGAATCAAAAGATCAAAAGCAAAGGCAGGCTCTCGTTGTAGCGCCGAGCCCACGCTCGGCCGCTGTACGCGAAGCTTCTGAGCCGAGCACGGTTCGGCTCTACAAGAACAATTCGATCATTTCCACGCTATCCACGCACGGCGTGGATCTACCGGCAGATCGCGATGATCTGTCTAAGGCGGGGTGGGTCCGGTTGCGGGGGCGTGAGCCGCATGGATGCGGCGACCGAGCTTACATGGGTGAGGGCGCTTTGCTTGCGAAGCATTGCTTCGCAAGCGCCCGAACGCACAGCCGCCAGCGGCTGGGCCGGGCCCCGGAGGGGGACTTGCAGCGCCCCCCCGCAACCGGACCCACCCCGCCATCCCACGGATACCCAGCTGTTGCTGTTGCTGTTGCTTCGACCTTCACCTCCGCAGGTGCAGGGCGCAGCCCTGCATCGCCCCCCTACTTCTTCAGGAAGTTGTCCACCAGCAGATGCTTCACGTCATCGAAGCGACCGTTCAACACTGCCTTGGCCGCATACAGCGCCGTGCCGGCGACCTGCTTGGCCTCGATCTGTGGTGGCATCACCAGCTCGGCGCGGCTGGTGTGCACATCCAGCAATGCCGGGCCGCGCTGCGACAGGAAATCCTGCACCGCTTCCTCCAGATCCTCGCTGCGGGTGACCGTGCGGCCATGGAAGCCGATCACTTCGGCCAGGCGGCCGAAGTCCGGGTTCTTCAGGTCGGTGTAGTTATCCAGAAGGCCTTCCACCTTCTGCTCCAGCTCGACGAAGTTCAGCGAGCCGTTGTTGAACACCACCACCTTGATCGGCAGATTCTCCTGTACCGCGGTCAACAGGTCGCCCAGCAGCATTGCCAGGCCACCATCGCCGGACAGTGAAATCACCTGCCGGCCGGGGAAGGCCTTCTGCAGTCCCAGCGCCTGCGGCATCGCGTTGGCCATCGTGCCGTGCAGCAGGCTGGTCAGCGTGCGGCGGCGGCCGTTCACGCGGATATGGCGCAGCACCCACACCATCGGCGAGCCGCCGTCGGCGGTGAACAGTGCATCCTCGGTAGCGTGCTTCGAGAGCAGCGCGGTCAGGTGCTGCGGATGGATCAATTCGCCTTCGCCCGGCTGCTCTTCCTGTTCGCGCTTCTTCAGCGCCTTGTCGCGATGCTCGATGCACTCGTCCAGGAAACTGCCGTCCTCGCGCGGCGGCAGCATCGGCAGCAATGCATCCAGCGTCGGTGCGATATCGCCGACCACGCCGAGGTTCACCGGGTGGCGGCGGCCAAGGTGGCTGCCATCGCGGTCGACCTGGATGATGGTGGCCTTGTCCGGGTAGAACTGACCCCAGGCGAAGTCGGCGCCGAGCAGCAGCAGCGTGTCGCACTCCATCAGCGTGTGGAAGCCGGACTCGATGCCGAAGATGCCGGTCATGCCCATGTTGTACGGGTTGTCCGGCTCGACGAAATCCTTCGCGCGCGAGGTATGCGCGATCGGGGCCTGCAAGCGCCGGGCCAGCTCCAGCAGCTGCGCGTGCGCGCCCTGGCAACCGGCACCGGCGTAGATGCCGATGCGCTTGCCCTGCCCCAGCAGCTCGGCGATGCGCTGCAGCTCGGCGTCGGAGGGGCGCAGTACCGGCTGGGTGTAATGCACCGAGAACGGCACGTCGTGCTTCACCTCGGCCTGGCTGATATCGGCCGGCAGGATCACCACCGCCACGCCACGGCGGCTGATCGCGGCCTGGCAGGCCAGGGCCACCACGCGTCGCGCCTGCTCCGGGCTGTGCACCTGCTCGCAGAACACCGTGCAGCTGCCATAGACCGCCTTGAAATCCACTTCCTGCGGGAATTCCATGCCCAGCTCGCTGGTCACCACCTGGCTGGCGATCAGCACCATCGGCGCACGGTTGCGGTTGCTCTCGAACACGCCGTTGATGAAGTGCAGGCCACCGGGACCACAGGAACCCGCGCAGGCGGTCAACTCGCCGCTCACCAGCGAATCGGCGCCGGCAGCGAATGCGGCCACTTCTTCATGGCGCACGTGCACCCAGGCGATCTCGCTGCCATGCATCGCATCGGTCACATGGTTGAGCGTATCGCCCACGATGCCGTAGCAACGGCGGACACCGGCCTGCTGCAGGGCGTCCACCACGATTTCGGCTACGCGCTTGCTCATCGGATACATCCTCGAACGGGGGAACCCCCGAGGCTAGACCCGATGAAGTGATGCCTCCGCAAAAAAAGGGGACGGAGGGAATTAAGTCGCTTGTGCCACAAACGACTTAATTCCCTCCGTCCCCTTTTACTCGTTGACGTTGATCCAGCCCAGCACGTCGCCGTGATTCGGGCTGCGATAGCGCAGCTTCACCCAGCCGTTCTGTTCATCCTGCAATTCCACGCGATCGCCCTGCACCAGGTAACGCTTGGTGCTGGACGCACCAGGCCGGTCGAACAGGAACAGCCGCGCGGGTACCACGGTGGCCTGCTGGCCGCGCAACGGTCCATCCGGCGGCGCGCCCAGGCCATCGGCAATGGCACTTTCCAGCACACGGCCAGCGGGATCATAGGTGCGCCAGACGGCCAGCGGACCCTGCTCGTCGGTCTGCTCCCACTGCAGCGCGGCGTTTACCGTATCGCCCAGCATCAGCACGCTCTCGGCGCGGTACAGATAGAGTGTCGCGCCTGCAAAGCGATACTGGTCGGTGTACCACATCGGGCCGCTGCGGCAGCTGCTGGTCAGGGTGCGGCTCAGGTGGTCGACCATCAGGCCCATCAGCTCGCCGCAGCTCTCCCTGCCGTGGGTTGCAGCCCGCAGCGCGCGGAACCCGGCACTGGCGGGATCGAACCGGTACACCGCCACCGCTTCGTTGACCATGCCGACCGGGGCGCGTGCGACCAGTTCCGGGTAACCATCGGAATCGACATCTTCGAGCGACCATCGCGAAGTGCCGTCGGCATCCGCCGCGCCGGCCAGCGTCTGCCGCTTGCCCGACGGTGACAGCTGCACGGCAATGCTGCCGTCCTGCAGGGGATCGGCCTGTGCCTGCACGTGCGCGGCCACCTGGAAGCGCAAGGTTTCGCCGTCGTCCCCACCGGCGTGCGCCGTCGGTGCCAGCGTGCCGGCCAACACCAGGCCCAGCAGGCATTCCCTGTAGTTCATCATTGCTCCCTGCGGCACCGCAGCGGCACCTTCAACTCAGAACGATACCTCGACCGGCTGCCACGACCACAGCACCGACTGATGCCTGGTCTGCTGCTTCCACGCCAGGCGGATCGCTTCGATATCGGCGCGGCGCTGCGGGGTGTCCTCATGCAGCACCACCAGCACCTTGGTGCGCAGGCGGTTGGGCGCGGCATCGCCGCGGAACAGCCACTGGCCATAGGCATCGAACACGGTCAGGCCATCCGGGAAGCGCGGGGTCACTTCCTTGTCCAGGAAGGTGCGCCACTGCGCGTCGCTGATGGTGTCGGCCTGCGGGCGGTTGCCGGCGCCCTGCTCCTCGCCCACGCCGAAGTACAGCTCGCTGCGCACCCAGCCGTGCGCGGAAGACGGGCGCGCGGCGTCGCCCTTCAGTTCGGCGGTAGTGGCCGTGGCATAGGCGCTGGGCGCCTGCGATGAGAGGCTGGCGCAGCCGCTGGTGGCCAACAGCACGGCGAAGACGAGGACAAGGTGTTTCATCGGTACAGCTCCGGGGAAGGGGGACAAGGCGAGCCGGCAGCGTACAGCGCCACCGGCCCGGCGTGCTGATGCCAACCGGGCATCAGCTCATGCCGGACCGGCAGGGGCTTGCATCCGCACCGGTCATCACGCGAAGATAATATATCGCTTCATCCGGATGGATGTAAGTGAAACTATCTCCCCTTCCCCCGTCGTCGTTGTTGCTGGAGCCCCCATGTCCGCCCGCCTGCCCGCGTCGCCGCTCGGCCTCGCCATCGCCCTCGCGCTTTCCTCCGCCGCCGCCCCGGCCCTGGCCCAGGACGCCACCAACCTGGATACGGTGATCGTCACCGGCACCCGTGCCGCCGACCGCACCGTGCTCGAATCCACCTCGCCGGTGGATGTGCTCACCGCCGAGGACATCCGCAAGGCGGGCGTGGTCAACGGTGAGCTGGGCAGCGCGCTGCAGGCGCTGCTGCCGTCGTTCAACTTCCCGCGCCAGTCCAACTCCGGTGGCGCCGACCATGTGCGCGCCGCGCAGTTGCGTGGCCTGTCGCCGGACCAGGTGCTGGTGCTGGTCAACGGCAAGCGCCGCCACCACACCGCGCTGGTCAACACCGACAGCAAGATCGGCAAGGGCACCACCCCGGTCGATTTCAATTCGATTCCGGTCAGCGCGATCAAGCGCATTGAAGTGCTGCGCGATGGCGCCGGGGCACTGTACGGCTCGGACGCCGTGGCCGGCGTGATCAACGTGATCCTCGACAACGGCGGTGACGGCGGCGAGATCGAGGCGAGCTACGGTGCCAACCACACCGACCTCAAGCCGATCGGCCGCACTCTCACCGACGGCCAGACCGGCAACCTCAGCGCCAAGGTCGGCACTTCGCTGGGCGAAGACGGCGGCTTCCTGCGCGTCGGCCTGGAATACAAGCACCGCAACGGCACCAATCGCGCCGGCTTCGACCAGATTCCGCCATGGGACCAGACCCCGGGCAACCTGGCGCTGCAGGGCAAGCGCAACTATGTGCTGGGCGATGGCAAGAGCAAGGACATCAACCTGTGGCTGAACACCGAGATCCCGGTGGGCCAGACCTCGACGTTCTACGCGTTCGGTACCTTCAACCAGCGGGATACCGAAGGCGCGAACTACTTCCGCTATCCCGATGGCGATGCCAACTGGAAGCAGGTCTATCCGAACGGCTACCGGCCGATCTCCGAAGGTGAGAACCGCGACGTGCAGGCCGTGGCCGGCGTGCGCGGGCAGTGGGGCGAATGGAGCTACGACGGCAGCCTGGATTACGGCCAGAACGACTTCACCTACCGCCTGCGTGATTCGCTCAACGCCTCGCTGGGCCCGACCAGCCCGACCCGCTTCAAGACCGCCGATTACGAGTACGCACAGACCGTGGGCAACCTCGACCTGAGCCGCGTGTTCACCCAGAGCGAGAGCATCAGCCACACCCTGGGCCTGGGTGTGGAAGCGCGCCACGAGCGCTACCAGACCCGCCCCGGTGACCCGGCCAGCTACGCGGCCGGCCCGTTCACCGACCGCCCGACCGGTTCGCAGGCCGGTGGCGGCCTGACCCCGCAGGATGCAGCCACCCTGTCGCGTGATGTGGCCAGCGCCTATGCCAGCCTGTCCAGCCAGTTCGGCGAAAAGTTCTCCACCGATCTGGCCGCGCGCTACGAGCACAACGACGACTTCGGCGGCGAACTGACCGGCAAGCTCGGCCTGCGCTATGAGTTCACCCCGGCGTTCGCGCTGCGCGGCGCGATCTCCAACAACTTCCGCGCGCCGTCGCTGGCACAGATCGGCTACGAGTCCACCTCCACCGGCTACAACGCAGGTGGCCAGCTGGTGCAGGGCCGCCTGCTGTCAGTCAACAATCCGATCGCACGCGGCCTGGGGGCGCAGAACCTGAAACCAGAGAAATCGCTGAACACCTCGCTCGGTTTCACCAGCCGCATCGGCGAGCATTTCGACCTGTCGCTGGACTTCTTCCAGATCGACATCGATGACCGCATTGCACTGTCGGAGAGCATCACCGGTGATGCACTGACCGACTACGTGGCCGCCAACTACGGCGTCAGCGGCCTGCAGAGCGCCAGCTTCTTCGTCAACGCCGCCGACACCCGCACCCGTGGCGCCGAGCTGGTGAGCAACTGGCGCCAGTCGCTGGGCGATGGCCAGCTGCTGCTGACCGGCACCTATGCGTATACCAAGACCACGCTGAAGAACGTGCTGGCCACCCCGGCCCAGCTGCGCGCGCTGAATCCGGACTACGTGCTGTTCGGCATCGAAGAGACCAACACGCTGACCGACGCCACGCCGCGCACGCGTGGTAGTTTCTCGGCCGCATGGAGCAACGACCACTGGTCGCTGAGCACCCGCGTGAACCGCTATGGCAGCGCCACCCGCGTGTTCAACTTCGGTGACGGCTACATCCCGCGCCAGACCTACCAGGCCGAGTGGCAGCTGGATGCGGAAGTCGAATACCGCATCACCCCGCAGTGGAGCGTGGCTCTCGGCGGGCAGAACCTGACCGACAACTATCCGGATCGATCCAACAGCGATATCCACTACTTCGGCAACCTGCCGTACGACGTGCTGTCGCCGATCGGCAGCAACGGTGCGTACTACTACGGCCGCGTCCGTTATACGTTCTGATTGCATTGGACCAATCACTCCCGGTGGGTGCGGACCGTTGGTCCG
>NZ_JBHHMJ010000623.1:0-2772 GCF_042136455.1 Stenotrophomonas sp. 3diitr2024 | reverse complement strand
TGGCCGGCATCGGCAGGGTGTTCGGTAATGCGTGCAGCATTGCCGGCCAGCGGCCGGCACTACCCCAGGGCCAGGCGCTGCTTTACTTCCGCCGCCACGCGCGCGGTTTCGCGCAGCGGCTCGATGCGGTCGTACTGCCAGTCCAACCAGTGCGGCTGCAAGCGCCCGCGTTCGCGCAGCTGCTGCTGGAACCGGGCCAGCCGGCCCTGCGCGGTATCGGCCAGCGCCACCATCACCGGCATGCGCGTGGCGCAGGCTTCAGAGAGCAGGTTCACCGAATCGGGCGAGACCACCACCCGGTTGGCCCAGCCGAGCAGGCCGCCATAGGGATTGGTACCGTCGCCACCATCGCCCCAGATCACGTGCGGCAGGTCGGCGAACTTCGCGCGTAGGATCTCGGCCAGGGCTGGCGGCGTGCGTCGCGAGGTGGTGGCCAGCAGGCTGCCGCCTTCGCTGCGGATCTGCTCGGCCAGCGCCTGGAACACACCGACCATCGCCGTCTCGTCCCACGGCGCCAGCGGCGTCGGCCCGCCCACCAGCAGTGCCGTGCGCGGACCGGGCAGGGTGCTGAAGCCGGCAAACGCGGCGCGGCCCCAGGCCAGCCAGTCGTCGTCCACCGGGTTGAGGCTGCCGAGCAGGGTCAGCACATTGCTGCCGCGCAGGGCATCGTGTTCGGGCACCACCACCACGTCCCAATGGCGGGCGCCGATGCGTGGGTCGAGGATCTGCACCACCTGGCTGCCGCGTGCACGCAGCACGCGCAGGGCACCGGCCGCCTGGCGACCACAGCCGATCGCCAGTGCCGGCGCCTCAGCCGCCAGCGTCGCCAAGGCCTCGCCGTAGCCATTCACATCGCCGGGCAGCCGCCGGGGCGACAGCCAGCGCCAGGGTGCGCGCGGTTGCAGGAGCAGCGGTCGGTGGGTGCCCTGGCGCAGTGCCGAGGCCAGCGCGACCGCCTGGCGGACATTGCCCGCACGGCCGTCAGTGACCGTCCATGGCGCGCTCGATCGTTTCACCATTGGCATTAATTCGTTTCAGCCCTGCTGGGTGTTGCAACAGTCGCGACACTCTACACTGCGGCTCGTCGTTTCGCCCCGCGCCGCCCGCGGGCACTGACTTCCTTTCGCCGCCCTGGAGATCCACCGATGTCCCACGCGCTCGACGCCGCCGCCCTTGATCAGCTGTTCCGTACGGCCCGCACCCAGAACGCCTTCCTCGACAAGCCGGTCCCCGAGAGCCTGCTGAAGGAACTGTACGACCTGGTGAAGTGGGGCCCCACCGCGGCCAACACCACGCCGGCGCGATTCGTCTTCGTCACCTCGAAGGAGGCCAAGGACAAGCTGGCCCCGGCGCTGTCCGAAGGCAACCTGGCCAAGACCATGGCTGCGCCGGTCACCGTCATCATCGGTTTCGACCTGGACTTCCACGAGAAGCTGCCGTACCTGTTCCCGCACACCGATGCCAAGGCCTGGTTCGATGGCCCGCAGGAAGGCCGCCACGAAGCCGCCATCCGCAACGGCAGCCTGCAGGGTGCCTACCTGATCCTGGCTGCGCGCGCGCTGGGCCTGGATGCCGGCCCGATGTCCGGCTTCGACCCGGCCAAGGTCGACGAAGCCTTCTTCGCCGGCACCTCCATCAAGTCGAATTTCCTGGTCAACCTGGGTTACGGTGACCCGGCGGGCCTGTTCCCGCGCCTGCCGCGCCTGTCGTTCGACGAAGCGGCGCGCATCGCGTAAGTCGCTGTATCGGTTTCGGGCCCGCTGTTCCGCGGCAGGCCATTGCTGCACCGTGTACCCACCCTACGATCCGGAGAGTTCCTCAGATGAGCGCCACCCGTAAACTGCTGCTGCCGCTGGCCCTGACCCTGGCCATCGCCGCCTGCTCCAAGCCGGCCGACACCGCTGCCCCGGCTGCCGATGCCGCCGCCCCGGCCACCACCGAGCAGGCTGCCACCCCGGCGGCTGATGCCGCCGCTGCTGCGCCGGCTGCCGAAGCGATCAAGATCGCCTCGGGCACCTACAAGCTGGACCCGAGCCACACCGACGTGCTGGCGCAGTGGAGCCACTTCGGCTTCTCCAACCCCAGCGCGCACTTCGGCAACGTCGAAGGCACCCTGGTGTACAACGCCGAAGACGTGACCAAGTCCACCGTGGAAGTGAAGCTGCCGCTGAGCGGCCTGAACAGCTTCACCGCCAAGTTCGACGAGCACCTGAAGAGCGCCGACTTCTTCGACGCCGCCAAGTTCGCCGATGCCACCTTCAAGAGCACCAAGGTGGAAGCGGCCGGCACCAACAAGCTGACCGTCACCGGCGACCTGACCATCAAGGGCATCACCAAGCCGGTCACCCTGGACGTCACCGTCAACGGCGGCGGCGAGCACCCGATGGCCAAGGTTCCGGCGGCTGGCTTCGATGCCACCACCACCCTGAAGCGCAGCGATTTCGGCGTCGGCGCCTACGCCCCGAACGTCAGCGATGAAGTGAAGATCCGCATCACCACCGAAGCCACCGGCGAAAAGCCGGCCGCTTGATGCACCCAGCTCACTCGTCGTGAGAAGGCAGAAGGCCCGCTGAAGAGCGGGCCTTCTTTTTGGGTGCCGGTAGAGCCGGCCGCTGGCTGGCTGCATGCGGGGCACCCGATGCCGATGGGGTTGCCGGCCAGCGGCCGGCACTACCCGGCAGGTGCCAACCTGCATTTGGTGGGTGCGGACCGTTGGTCCGCACGATCCCTCAGCGCAGCGCGCCCAACCATGCCACGCACGCCTCGCTGGGG
>NZ_JBHHMJ010000126.1:0-1236 GCF_042136455.1 Stenotrophomonas sp. 3diitr2024 | reverse complement strand
CCTTCGAAACCCGCCTGGCCAAGGCCTCGATGTCACGCATCGAAATGCGTGACCCGGCCAAGCGCTACAACCCGCTCAGTGCCGCCGACGCGGACAAACTGACCCCGAACTTCAGCTGGACCGCGCTGTTCGACACCCTGTTTTGCGACTAATATGGCATCACTATTCATTTCAATGGCTCTTTGTACACTTGGATAATCTGTCGTCACGAACGGTTGCCCGTTTCCGCCTCCAAAGATAACGATATAACCGTTATCTAAATGGTGGACTGCACGCAAGCGAATGTATGGTTCAGCTACTGCATTAAATGGAATGGACGTCATAACGCGTACTTCTCTATTTGTTTTACTTGTTAAAACACCGCGAAGCATTAAGCTGTTAATGATTGTACCTAACGTACCGATATTATCAGCTTCTACGCGATCGATTCCCCATTCTTCAGCTAGATGCCCCCTAAAAATGTTACCGCCACCGATGACGATGGATACTTCGATACCTAAATCAACAATGGATAAAATTTCGTTTGCGATATGTTCTAATCGTTTGGAGTTAAAGCTATTTCCAGTTTGATCGGCAAGTGCACCGCCGCTTAATTTAATTAAGACACGTTTATATGGTCTCATAACAATTCCCCCTATATAGATCGCAATAAAAAAGGAACAAAGGCGAATGCCTTTGTTCCTTTTTAAGAAAATGAAAAAGAAAAGAAGAAGATAGGACGAATTGCTTTGTATAGTTTTTCATAACATCCACTCCTTTTCATTTTGATTTGTTTTAAGTATATATCTTTTTGATTATACGAAACAATCTGATTACTTATCAAGTTTATTTTATCGTTTTTTAACAAAATGGTGTCAATGAAAAAAAGAAGAAAAATATTTGAATTTTTTGTGACGAACTTGTAGGTTTTTGTATGATTTTGTAGGTTCGCTTATAAGATGTGTGAGTAGCTTTTATAAATTTAAATTGAAAGCGTTCGCATGAAGGGGATGAACATAAATGAAAAAATTCGGATTGGCAACACAAATTTTTGTCGCGCTTGTTTTAGGGATTGTAGTAGGGGCAGTCTTTTATGGCAATAAAACGGCGATTTCTTATATCACACCAATTGGGGATATATTTATTCACTTAATTAAGATGATTGTAGTACCAATTGTTATTTCAGCATTAATTGTTGCAGTAGCTGGTGTAGGAGATATGAAGAAGCTTGGGAAATTAGGCGGTAAGACAATTCTT
>NZ_JBHHMJ010000617.1:0-2744 GCF_042136455.1 Stenotrophomonas sp. 3diitr2024 | reverse complement strand
TGCCGGCCGCTGGCCGGCTCCCCTTTGACGCCCAGATACCGAAGGGATGCCGGCCATCGGCCGGCATGACCCGCAGCCAGGCATGGCCTGGCGCTACTGATCCGGCTTCACCCTTGCCACCCGTTTCCGGTACTCATACACGTTGTCACCGCGGATACGCTTGTCCTCGGTGCCGGTGATCCGGCCGACCTGCTGGTCCGAGCCGGTGACCGGTTTGGCCTCGATCTCGGTCTCGTGTTCGAAGGAGTGCGATTTGTCGGTGTTGCGGTAATAGCGGTACAGCGCCCAGTACAGCGCGGTTGCGCCGGCCGGACCTGCCGCCAACAGCCAGAGGCCACTGTCGTCGCTCATGTCGATGCCACCAGGAAGGCAATTGCGAGGGCTTCAATGACGGTGCCGGTGGCCAGGGCCGCCAGCAGCATCTTCCATTGCTGCACGGGCACGCTGCCCATGGTTTCGCCGGTACGGCCGTTCACCGCGATGTAGTGCAGCATGCCGCCGTTCTTGCCGGGCTGGTGGTAGGAGTACAACCACACCGGCAGGTACATCGAAACCCAACGAGTGCCATGCACCTCCAGCTGTTCCTGTTCCCAACGCACGCCACGGTTGTAGCGCCTCACCGAACCTTCCACCTGCGCGCGGGCGATCGACAGCAGCTGGTCTTCCAGCCGCGGCCGCAGCTTCTCCACGTCGAGGTTGCGCTTCTCAGAGGTGAAGCCGGCCAGGTATGAGGCGTTCCATTTCACCGCGTTCTTGGTGTCGAACGGCAGGATGGTGTTGATGATGTTGTTGGTGTTGGCGCGGGTATCCAGATTGCCGCGCTCGGCCGAGGATTCCAGGGGCAGGTCATCAACCGTGAAATCCACCTGGCGTTCGACCTGGTAGACATCTGCGTCGTACAGGGTGCGCTTGTTCTTCTCGCTGCCGACCGTGTATTGCCGGGTCTGGATCTCGCCCTTGCCGGCCACGGCCGCGCTGACATTGCTGTCCACGATCATGTAGGGCAGGAACACGCCCACCACGTTCTCCGGGGTGAACTGCTCCTTGAACGCCTTCAGCGCGAACATGCGGCGTTTGTCGACGAACTGGCGGATGCGCGCGACCGCATCGTCCTTCTTGATGTGGAAGGGCAGCACCGCATCGGGCACCGCACCATTGCTGATCTGTTCGTTGACGCCGAAGACGTGGCGGCACCAGTGGCAGCGCGCCGTCATCGTGCTTTCGGTATTGACCGTGACTTCGGCACCGCAGCCCGTGCACTTGAACGTCATCAGCGCCGAGGTGTCGGCGTCGATGTCACGCGCGCCGGAGGCGATGACCGTACCGCGCAGCTGGTCGATGGCCTCGCCCAGCCCGAATTCCTCCTCGACGCGCGCGCCATGCCATTCGTGACGGCAGTACAGGCAGACGAGGATATCGGTGCCGGCCTTGGGCCGGATGTCGGTGGCGCCGCACTTCGGGCAGCGGTTAAGGCCGTCCTTCAGCTCGCTGGCTGAGGTATCGATGGCTACAGGATCGGGCGCTTCCACTTCATCGCGGATGGCCTGGGGCAGCTTCGAGGTGTCCAGCGGGAAGCTGCCGGGCAGGGGAGGGACGTCCTGCGGTGAACCGGGCCCATCCAACGACGCCGCCGGCAAGGGCGGCGGCGTCGCGGGCGCGGATCCGGGCAGCGGCGGTGGGCCGTTTCGGGGATCGGACATGTTCGTTGTGCGTCCTGCTGTTACAGGCCCAGTGCCTTTGCTTTCAGGGCGTCGTAGTCGCCCTGGGTGATCAGGCCCAGGTCCAGCATTTCCTTGGCCTTCTTCAGCTTGGCCACCGGATCGTCGGCAGCCGGCGTGACCGGCTGCTGCATGCCGCCGACACCGAACATGCCCGAGGCCATGCCGACACCGACCAGGCCAGCCGCACCGCCGTTCTCGCCGGCCGACTGGATGCCCTGGGCGACGCTCGCCTGCAGGTTGGAATTACCGCGCGAGCCGGACAGCGCATCTGCGCGCTGGACGGTCTTCAGCAGTTCGCGGGTGTTGGCGTCGTACTCGATCGAGACAATGGCGGTCTTGACGATGGCCAGGCCGCGATCGGACTTCCACTGGTAGCCCTGCTCGACGGCGGCCGACAGGCTCTGTGCAAAGCCCAGCGAGTCCTGCTGCAGCTTGGTGATGCGGTTGCCCTTGCCCGGATCGTTCGTGTACAGGCTGAAGGCCGGTGCCAGCGAACCGACCACTTCATTGAACAGCTGGCTGGCGGCGGCGTTGTCCAGGTCGGTGAAGTCGAACACCTGGCCCGGCTGCAGGTAGCTGCCCGGCACGAAGTTCTTCACGAACAGGATCGGGTCGACGATCTTCAGCGTGTACGAGCCGCGCGTGACCGCGCCCACCTGGGTATTGAGGAAGCCATCGTCCCAGTAGATTTCCGACTGGGTACCGAAGCGGTTGTCCGGCAGCTCCTTCAGCGAGACGAAATAAGCCGCCTGCTGCGAACCGGGCTGGCCGCCGAACTTGAAGCGTTCCCAGCTCTGCTTGATGAAGGTGCTGACCAGACCGTCGCCGGCGAAGATCGACTGCGAGTTGGGATCGTCCGAACGCCACTCGTAGCCGCCCGGTTCGGCGACGAACGCGGTGATCGCGCCGTCCTGGAACAGCAGCAGGCCGTAGCCCTCCGGCACGATGATCTTCGAGCCGTTGGTGATGATGTTGGACGAGCCGCTGGTGTTGGAACCGCGGCCGGCGTTGGTGCCGCGCGGC
>NZ_JBHHMJ010000608.1:0-310 GCF_042136455.1 Stenotrophomonas sp. 3diitr2024 | reverse complement strand
GCGCGCGCTTTCATGACGGCGGTCGAACGACAGCGCGCGCTTGCGGCGGTCGGCGTCCGGCACGCCACGGCTGGCCGAGGGCATCACCTGGAAGGTCTGGCGGTCGCCCATCCACGGGTCGAGTGCGGTGGCGATGGGTTCGCGGTTGCGCTCGCAGGCTTCTGAATACGGCTTGCTCGACATCAGGACGGTGTCCAGGTGGTCCATCTCGTGCTGGATGCAGGTGGCCAGTACTTCACCCGCCTCCAGCTGCTGTTCCTGGCCGTTGCGGTCCAGGTACTTCACGGTGATGGTGTCGGCGCGGGTGACG
>NZ_JBHHMJ010000607.1:0-322 GCF_042136455.1 Stenotrophomonas sp. 3diitr2024 | reverse complement strand
CAGGGTGGCCAGCACGTCGGCGTAGATCGAGCGGTGCACGATCAGGCGGCGGGTGGTGGTGCAACGCTGGCCGGCAGTGCCGACCGCACCGAACACGATGCCCGGCACGGCCAGCTTCTGGCGCACCAGCTTGAGGAACTGCATGGAGTCGAGTTCGTCCTCGCCGCGCGCCTTGCGCTGGGCGTTCAGTGCCGCGCGCAGGAAGTAGGTGTTGTAGGGCGTATCGGTAGTCAGGTCGCGACGGCGGATGTTGCCGTCATACGCAGCACCGAGGCCATAGATCACGGTCGGGTCGGTCTGCAGGCGCATGCCGATCTTCAGG
>NZ_JBHHMJ010000603.1:0-9916 GCF_042136455.1 Stenotrophomonas sp. 3diitr2024 | reverse complement strand
GGGGGGGGGGGGGGGGGGGGGGGAGTGGTGGCGTTCAATGCATCGGCTGGCGCACGGACCGGTAAAGTCGACTGTCGGTAGAGTCGACTGTCAGTCGACTGCTCTTCGCCCCGCGTGCGAAAAATTCCGCGCTGCGCGCGATAGTCGACCAGCGGTCGACTCTACCTGTCCTGTCGTCATCGCTGCAACGCACGCCGCCCCGGGGCTTCCTGCAGGTCCCCGCTGGCCACCACCACGCGGTTGCGGCCGCTGCGCTTGGCCTCGTACATCGCCGCGTCGGCACGTGCCATCAACCGTTCGTAGTCCGGGTGGCCATCATGGCCGGCCACGCCGATGCTGGCAGTCAGCGACAGAACCTGGCCGTTGGCCAGTGCCACTGGCGACTGCGCGATCTGCCGGCGCAGGCTCTCGGCGATCACCGAGGCCTGTGACTCACTGGCGGCAACCAGCACCACCACGAACTCCTCGCCGCCGTAGCGGAACAGGTAGTCGCTGCCGCGGGTCAGCTGGCCGAGCAGGCCGGCGACGTGCTGCAACGCGCGGTCGCCGGCATCGTGGCCGTGGCCGTCGTTGATCGCCTTGAAGTGATCCAGGTCGAGCAGCAGCAGCGAGAACGGCGTGCGGTTGCGCGTGGCCAGCTCGATCTCCCTGCGCAGCACGGTAGGCAGGAAGCGGCGGTTGAGCAGGTTGGTCAGGGCATCGCTGCCGGCATCCAGTTCACCGATGCGTTCGAACAACAGCGTCATCAGGGTACGGATGGCGGCCAGGTCCTCGCGAATGGCCGGCAGCACCGCCAGTCGTTGCGCCGGGGTGTCATGGTTTGCCCGCTGCAGGTTGCCGTCGATGCGGGCCATCAGTTGGCCGACCTGCTGGGTTTCGCTGCTCTCGCCGAAGCTGGGGATGCCCTTGTGGGTGAACCACAGGCCGAATTCCGAGGTCGCCAGGCTGGCGCTTTCTCCGGCCTGCACGTGTCCGGCGAGTGCGTAGAGCAGGGCGTTCTCCCAGTCCAGCAGCAGTGCACGCTGGCGCTCGCGTTCAGTACCGACATTCTGCACCAGCGAGAACAACCGGTAGGCAGCATCGGCGCGGGTGGAGCGCTCACGTGCATGGGTGTAGGCCAGGGTCATGCCTTCCATGGCGATGTCCATGATCGCGCTGAGGCAGTCGATGGCGGCGAACGCGGTGGCGCTGTCGGGCGCGTCGTCGCGCAGGCGCACGAACAGCTCGTGCTTGAGTACGCGCGCGCCGCGGGTGACCAGGTCGACCGGAATGCCGACCCGGGCATGCACATCGCCGATCACCCGTTGCGAGGCAACGGTGGCGGCAATGCCGTCGGCATCGGTGGTCAGCAGCTGCACCAGCCAGCGCTGCATGGCCGGTTGCAGGCGTTGCTTGACCTGATCGTGGGACAGGAAGCGGCGTGCACGCCCGTCCTGCAACAGCACTTCGTAGAAGCGTTGGGCCAGCGCCGGCGGGGCATCGGTTGCGGCGGCGTGCAGCAGCGCGGTGGCGGCAGGGCCGGCCTGTTGCAGGCAGTGCTGCCAGGCCTCGGCCAGCGGCTGGCTGGCATCGTCCAGTTGGGGTGGTTCCACGTCGATCTCTGACTGCGTACGACAAACCACGGGTATCGGCCGCGGTGGCGTGCGGTTGATGGTGGGCAAGCCGGCCAGTTTAAGCGCGATGCAGCGTCGTCCGGCACGCAGGCCACATCACGCCTGCGGTAGCAATGAGCGAACGCATTTGAGAATCACTCGCATTGATGGGAGAATGCGTGCACGGATCGGGCCGCAGGCGACTGCAGCGACGCTCCGCCTCCCCCTCGTCGTTGCCTCAAGCCCTTTGCCAGAGGCCCCGTTGCCCTGCCAGAAGGTCCAGATCATGTCTCCTGCCGTTGTCCTCTCGCCGCGCCCGCTGGCGCTCGCCGTTGCCGCCCTGCTGGCGGGCAGCGCCCTGACCGCCCAGGCTGAAGCCGACGCCACCGATATCGACACGGTGCACGTCACCGCTTCGCAGATTGCCCGCCAAGCGTTGGGTACCTCGACCATCACCGCCGAGGACATCGCCAGGCGCCCACCGGCCAACGACATCGCCGAACTGCTGCGCACCATGCCGGGCGTCAACCTCACCGGCAACAGCGCCTCGGGCCAGTACGGCAACAACCGCCAGATCGACCTGCGCGGCATGGGCCCGGAAAACACCCTGATCCTGGTCGACGGCAAGCGCATCGGTGCGCGCGATGCCGTGCGCATGGGGCGCAGCGGCGAGCGCAACACACGCGGCGACACCAACTGGGTGCCGGCGGAGATGATCGAGCGCATCGAAGTGCTGCGCGGACCGGCGGCGGCACGCTATGGCTCCGGTGCGTCCGGTGGCGTGGTCAACATCATCACCAAGCGCCCGACCGGCGACCTTGCCGGTGCGGTCGACCTGTACGGGCTGGTGCCTGAACACAGCGCCGAAGGTGGCAGCGAGCGCGTCGGCCTGCAGCTGAGTGGGCCGATGACCGACACGCTGTCGTTCCGCCTGTACGGCAACCTCAACAGGACCGACGCCGACTCACTGGACCTCAACCGCCAGTACGCCACCAACCCGAACGCAGTGCCGCCAGCTGGCCGCGAGGGCGTCAAGAACCGCGACGTCAACGCGCTGCTGCGCTGGGACGTGACCGCCAACCAGGTGGTGGAGTTCGAAGCCGGCACCAGCCGCCAGGGCAACATCTATGCCGGTGACCGCGCGGTCAGCACTACCGGTACCTCGACCGGCGTCGATCTGGCGGCGCTGGCCGAAGGCCAAGCGGAGACCAACCGCATGTACCGCACCACCGGCGCGATCACCCATCGTGGGCGCTGGGGCGATGTGACCTCGCGGGTGACGGCTGCGGTGGAGGCGGTCAACAACTCGCGCATCAACGAAGGCCTGGCCGGTGGCCCGGAGGGCAGCTTCAACGGCACCGACTGGTCGACCTCGCGCCTGCGCAACTACCAGCTGGATGGCGAAGTGAGTTTCCCGACCACGCTGGGCGCCGCCGAGAACGTCTGGACGCTCGGCTTCGAGTACCTGGACAGCCGCTTGACCGATCCCTATTCGATGAGCCAGTCCAGCAGCAGCGGCGGCGGCATCCCGGGGCTGTCGGCCGACCGTGCGCGTGGCAAGGCCGACGCGCAGACCACCGCGGTGTTCGTGGAAGACAACATCTACCTGGGCGAGCGCTGGATCGTCACCCCAGGCCTGCGCTTCGACCACCACAGCCAGTTCGGCAACAACACCAGCCCCAGCCTCAATGCGCAGTTCCGCATCAGCGGCGACTGGGTGGTGAAGGGCGGTATCGCTCGGGCATTCAAGGCGCCGAACCTGTACCAGTCGAATCCGGACTATCTCTACTACACCCGTGGCAACGGCTGCCCCAATGCGCTGCCGAGCCTGGGCGCTGGTTGCTACATGCGTGGCAACGCAGACCTGAAGGCGGAAACCAGCCTGAACAAGGAACTGGGCATCGAGTGGGCACCGCAGAGCGGCTGGCAGGCCTCGTTGACCTACTTCCACAACGACTACAAGGACAAGATCCAGGCGGGCTACACCCAGATTGGCCTGACCGCCGACACCAAGGGCCGCATCTTCCGCTGGGAGAACGCGCCGAAGGCGATCGTGCAGGGGCTTGAAGGCAACCTGGTGATTCCGCTGCTGGGCGAGCAGGGCAACCGCCTGAAGTGGAGCAACAACTTCACCTACATGGTGGAAAACGAGAACAAGAGCACCGGCCAGCCGCTGTCGGTGATCCCGAAGTACACGATCAACACCATGCTGGACTGGCAGGCCACCGACAGGCTGTCGCTGCTGCTGACCGGCACCTTCTACGGCAAGCAGGAACCGGCCACGACCAACATCAACAACGACCCCCGCTGCACCGGCAGCTGCGATGCATCGATCGCGCTGCAGGATCGTGGCGCGTACAACATCTGGGGCGTGAGCGCGCGCTACAAGGTGACCGAGACGGTCAGCTTCGGCTTCGGCGTGAACAACCTGGCCGACAAGCGCCTGTTCCGCGAGGCCAACAGCAGCGATGCCGGCGCGGCGACCTACAACGAACCGGGCCGCGCCTACTGGGCCAGCCTGCGCTTCGGGTTCTGAGCATACGCAAGTGCAGATCCGCCGTGGCCGCCGGGTCCTGCCCGGCGGCACCGGTGCTGCA
Source organism: Stenotrophomonas sp. 3diitr2024 (assembly GCF_042136455.1). Lineage (NCBI taxonomy): Bacteria > Pseudomonadati > Pseudomonadota > Gammaproteobacteria > Lysobacterales > Lysobacteraceae > Stenotrophomonas > Stenotrophomonas sp. 3diitr2024. The sequence continues at coordinate 5,727 of NZ_JBHHMJ010000603.1, read as the reverse complement.
CGCCTGCAATGTTATAAACATCGTAATAGTCTCCTCCGCCGGCACCGCGTAGCCTGCACCGCATCGCAAAGGAGCTGTTGCCATGGGCCACGACCACGATCACCTGCCGTCCCAGATCCGCCACGAGAAGCCCTTGTGGTGGGCACTCGGCCTGACCACCACCTTCCTCGTCGTCGAAGTGGTGGGCGCGTTCTGGACCAACAGCCTGGCGCTGTTGTCCGACGCCGCGCACATGGCCACCGACGCGCTGGCGCTGATGATCGCGCTGGTTGCGGTACGGCTGAGCCGGCGCCCGCCGGATGCGCGCCGCACCTACGGCTATGCACGGCTGGAAGCGTTGGGCGCGATGATCAACGGTGCCATGCTGTTCGTGGTCGCCGCCTACATCCTGTGGGAGGCGATCGGCCGCTTCCGCCAGCCGCAGGAGATCGCCTCCTCCGGCATGCTGGTGATCGCGGCTGCGGGCCTGGTCATCAACCTGATCTCGATGCGCCTGCTGCAGGCGGGCAGTGGCGAGAGTCTCAACGTGAAGGGCGCCTACCTGGAAGTATGGGCCGACATGCTCGGCTCGGTGGCAGTGATTGCGGGCGCATTGTTGATCAAGTGGACCGGATGGAAACCGATCGACCCGATCCTGGCCGTGCTGATCGGCCTGTGGGTGCTGCCGCGTACCTACGTGCTGATGCGTGAGGCGATCAACGTACTGCTGGAAGGCGTGCCCAAGGGCATGGACGTGGCCAGGGTGCGCGACAGCCTGTCCGGCCACGTCGCAGTCCTGGACGTGCATGACCTGCACGTGTGGGCGCTGGCTTCCAGCACGCCGGCGCTGACCGCGCACATTGTGATGCGCGACGGCACCGACGCCGATGCGTTGCGCCGCGAGCTGGGCGGTCGCCTGCATGATGACTTCGGTATCGAGCACGTGACGCTGCAGATCGAAGCGGACCACTGTGGTGAAGCCTGCGCTGGACCGGCGTCGGCCAACGGCGGCGCGCAGCAGGGCCATGAAGGCCACGACCACGGTGAGGATGCGCAGGGCCATCGCGGCCACGTGCATCGTTGAATGAAAATGAAGGCCGCACCGGAGAATGCCCGGTGCGGTCATTCGTCGCGTCGCGAGGCCAGCCGATCCGCCAGCCGGGTTGGCTCCGGCAACCGGTAGCCGCGCAGGGTGCGCTGCACCCAGCCCAGCGCGGTATCGGCACTGACCCGATGGCCACCGGCCACGAACAGCGGCTTGCAGCGCACCTTGCTGCGCAGCACCCAGCCCAGTTGCTCGTCGCCATCCAGCAGCGGTGTATGCGCACCAGCTTCGGCGCCCGGTTCGACGAACCTTCCCACCAGTTTCGATTTCGCCACGCCGATGCTCGGCAGGTCGGTGACCACGCCCAGATGCGCGGCGACGCCCAGCCGGCGCGGATGGCTGATGCCGTGGCCATCGACGAACACCAGGTCCGGCGTGCGCGGCAGCAGCGCCAGCGCGGCCAGCAGCGCCGGCAGCTCGCGGAAGCTGAGCAGGCCGGGGATGTAGGGCATCACCGTGGGGATGCGCGCGATCTCCTGTGCCACGGGCTTCAGCGTCTCCGCGTCCAGCAGTACCGCCGCGGCGCGGGTGATGGCGCCGTTGTCCTCGAAGCCGACATCCATCCCGGCCAGCCAGCGCACGTTGCGTGGCAGGCGGTCCTGGCGCTCCACGCGGCCTGCCAGTTGCAGCTGCTGCGCACGGGCGACAGCGACGCTGCCTTCCCAGCGTCCGGGGTCGATCACCGTATTCATAGGTCACAGCATCGCACGGGCGGCGCCACGGCCCGGTGAGCGGCGGCCGGGCTACAATGGCGGCCTGCCTTTCCTCGCGTTGGAGACCCTGCAGTGACCCGTAGACTCGTACTGTTGCGCCATGGCCAGAGCCAGTGGAACCTGGACAACCGCTTCACCGGCTGGGTCGATGTCGACCTGACCGAGCAGGGGCGTCGCGAAGCGGCCGCCGCCGGCCGCCTGATGCGCGAGGAAGGCCTGCAGTTCGACGTTGCGCACACCTCCGTGCTCAAGCGCGCCATCCACACCCTGCAGGGTGCGCTGGCCGAGCTGGAGCAGGACTGGCTGCCGGTGAACAAGTCCTGGCGCCTCAACGAGCGGCACTACGGCGGCCTGCAGGGGCTGGACAAGGCCGAGACCGCGGCCAAGCACGGCGAAGAGCAGGTCAAGGTGTGGCGTCGTTCGTACGACATCCCGCCGCCGCCGATGGACCTGGAAGATCCGGGCCACCCGATCCATGACCGCCGCTACGCCGGCCTGGACCGCAACGCGCTGCCGGGCACCGAGTCGCTGGCCACCACCCTGGATCGCGTGCTGCCGTACTGGCACGACGCCATCGCACCGCAGCTGAAGGACGGCAAGACCGTACTGGTCACCGCCCACGGCAACTCGCTGCGTGCGTTGTACAAGTACCTCAACAACGTCTCGCGCGAGGAAATCCTCGAGCTGAACATCCCGACCGGCATCCCGCTGCTGTTCGAACTGAACGATGACCTGACCGTGCAGTCGTTCCGCTACCTGGGCGACCCGGAAGCGGCGCGCAAGGCCGCCGAAGCCGTAGCCAACCAGGGCAAGGCGAAGTAAGAAGCAGAAGGCCGGCGCAAGCCGGCCTTTCTTTTTGTAGAGCCGAGCCCACGCTCGGCTGACGCTGTCGCAACCCGGTAGAGCCACTTCATTTGGGCTGCATGTGCCAGCTACGAAGGACCCGGCAGGCGCACCTTCGGCGACTGCAACGCAGCAATGTCGATGACGTGGTCCTGGCATATCACCTGGTAATGCGTGAATGGGCCCGGGTAACGGGTATCAGCGAAGGTGGCACGGCCCAGATATTCAAGGAATTTCGAACGGCTGTAGCGGCGGAACAGGTTGCCGCTCCAGGCTTCGGCGTCGTCCCAGCTCTGGTAGGACTCGTTGTGCACGGCGTAGCTGATGTAGTGGTCCCAGATCAGTTCAAACCGCTGCGAGTGGGGCACCACCTCTATCGCACGCACATCATCGATTGAACGTCCATGACCGAGCTCCACGCGGGAGGGCTTTCCGACCACCCGGCCCTCCTCGACGACCAGGCGCAGACGATTCGCTTCCGGCTCGCCAATCTCAGTAAGAAACAGAAACTCACAGGTGTCGAGGGCCAGCAGCAGCGCAGTTTCGTCCATGGTCATGAGGTCCAGTGATCGCAGACGCCAGAGCATACCGGCGCGCGGCGGGAGCTGCGCTGCGCCGTGGACTCTGTGACCTTTGGCCGGTCCCCAACCTCGCGCCCCCGGCTACCCTGTGAAATTACCCGCAGGAGAGCCTCATGAACGTCCGCAACCTGGTCCCGCTGGGCCTGACCATCGCCATCGCTGCCTCGCTGGCCGCCTGTGGCAAGAACGAAACCGCGCCGGCGGCCAGTGCCGACGCCAAGCCGGCCTTCGACCTGTCGCAGATCAAGACGCCGCTGATCTCGCTCAACAGCGCCGACCTCGATCCGGCCATTTCGGCCTGTACCGACCTCAATGGCTTCGTCAACAGCAAGTGGCTGAAGGCCAACCCGGTGCCGGGAGACCAGACCACCTGGGGCAGCTTCGAGATCCTGCGCGAGCGCTCGCTGGAAGTGCAGCACGCGCTGGTGCAGCAGGCCGCCGCCAGCCAGGCCAAGGCCGGTTCGGTGGAAGCCAAGATCGGTGACATCTGGAAGACCGGCAACGACGAGGCCAAGATCGAAGCCGCCGGCCTGGCGCCGCTGCAGCCGCAGCTGGACAAGATCACCGCGCTGAACGACACCGCCGCCATCACCCAGTACCTGCGCGACAGCCAGGCCGAGGGCAAGGGCGTGCTGTTCTCGCTGTTCGCCAATGCCGACTACAAGGATTCGGCCAACGTCATCGCCTACGTTGGCCAGGGCGGCCTCGGCCTGCCGGAGAAGGGCTACTACTTCGATGATGCGCAGGCCAAGATCCGTGACGCCTACGTGGCCTACATCGCGCAGGTGCTGACCCTGTCCGGCGTGGACGCGGCGCAGGCCGCCGAGCAGGCCAAGGCCGTGATGGCCTTCGAAACCCGCCTGGCCAAGGCCTCGATGTCACGCATCGAAATGCGTGACCCGGCCAAGCGCTACAACCCGCTCAGTGCCGCCGACGCGGACAAACTGACCCCGAACTTCAGCTGGACCGCGCTGTTCGACACCCTGAAGGTACCGGCCGCGCAGAAGTTCTCGCTGGCGCAGCCGGGCTTCTTCGGTGAAATGGACAAGATGCTGGCCGATGTGCCCGCCAGCACCTGGCAGGCCTACCTGCGCTTCCACACCATCGACGATGCCGCGCCATACCTGAGCAGCCAGTTCGAGAAGGCCAACTTCGATTTCTACGGCACGACCCTGCGTGGCCAGAAGGAAATGCAGCCGCGCTGGAAGCGCGTGCTGGAGTCGGTCAACGGCGGTATGGGTGAAGCCCTGGGCCAGCTGTACGTCGACGCCGTGTTCCCGGCCGAGTCGAAGGTCGCCATGCAGCACCTGGTGGAGAACCTGTCGCAGGCGCTGAAGGCGCGCCTGGAGCAGCTGCCGTGGATGGGCGAGGAAACCAGGAAGAAGGCGCTGGAAAAGTGGGCCAGCTTCACCCCGAAGATCGGTTACCCGGACAAGTGGCGTGACTGGGCGGGCCTGCAGACCAACGGCGACAGCTACCTGGGCAACATGCAGGCGGCGCGCGCGTTCAACTACCGCTACATGCTGGACAAGATCGGCAAGCCGGTGGACAAGACCGAGTGGGGCATGACGCCGCAGACCGTCAATGCGTACTACAACGCCACCAAGAACGAGATCGTATTCCCGGCGGCGATCCTGCAGGCGCCGTTCTTCGACGCCAAGGCCGATCCGGCGTTGAACTACGGCGGCATCGGTGCAGTCATCGGCCATGAGATGATGCACGGCTACGACGACTCGGGCAGCCAGTTCGCCGCCAACGGCAACTTCGACAACTGGTGGACGGACGCCGACCGCAAGGCCTTCACCGAGCGTACCGACCAGCTGGTCGCGCAGTTCGACGGCTACGAGTCGGTGCCGGGCGTGTTCGTGAAGGGCAAGCTGACCCTGGGCGAGAACATCGGCGACCTGGGCGGCCTGACCGTGGCCTATGACGCGCTGCAGATGGCGCTGAAGGAAGACCCGAAGGCGAACGTCGAGGTGGACGGCCACAGCCAGGACCAGCGCTTCTTCATGAACTGGGCCACCGTGTGGCGCCGCAACTTCACCGATGGCGAGCTGCGCGTGCGCCTGAACACCGATCCGCACGCGCCGGCCAATTTCCGTGCCAACGGTGCGCCGTCGAACATGCCCTCGTTCGCTGCTGCATTCCAGTGCAAAGCGGGTGATGCGATGGTGCGCGCCGACGACAAGCGCGTGGTGATCTGGTAATCGATCACCCGTGATGCGTGGAGCGAAAGGCCCGGCGAACGCCGGGCCTTTTGTCTTCCAGGCCGGCAGCGCGGCGCCGACTGGTAGAGTCGACTGTTAGTCGACTATCGCGCGCAGCGCGGGATTTTCGCGATCTGGACGAAGAGCAGTCGACTAACTGTGATCTCTCGGTAGGTTGTTCATCCGGGGCATCTTTGGAAAATGGTGGTTACCACACCTATCCAGTCCCCAAAGAGCCCGGATGAACCATCATAAAAATGCCCGTTTGACGCCGTTTAGTCGAGAACTTCTTGTCCGCC
>NZ_JBHHMJ010000590.1:0-20743 GCF_042136455.1 Stenotrophomonas sp. 3diitr2024 | reverse complement strand
GCCCGGCCGGCATCCCTTGAACCCGACATGGCCGGGGTTGCCGGCCAGCGGCCGGTACTACCGGGCCCGCGAGGGGGCCTGTCCCGCGATCCAACAGCCCAGGAGCCCCTTCTTGTTGAAGGGGCGCGCCGACAGGCGGGGGTAGAGGAGGAATCCGCGGGCAATTCTGCCTGAGCCGGGGACTGGGACCATGGTCTATTTGGGACCTCGGCCCCGGCTCAGGCATAATTGCCGGTGAAACTTCCTTTGCGCCGGCGTTTCCGGGCACGTCCGGACGGCGTTTTTCCCCCTGTTCGGAACATCGATCAATGACGCAGAAAATTACGGTCATCCGCGGCGACGGCATTGGCCCGGAAATCATGGACGCCACCCTGTTCGTGCTCGACCAGCTCAAGACTGGGCTGGAGTACGAAGACGCCGACGCCGGCCTGGTGGCCCTGGAAAAGCACGGCGACCTGATGCCGGCGGTGACCCTGGAATCGATCGCGCGCAACAAGGTCGCGCTGAAGAGCCCGCTGACCACCCCGGTCGGCGGTGGCTTCACCTCGATCAACGTCAGCCTGCGCCGTCACTTCGACCTGTACGCCAACGTGCGTCCGGCCCACACCTTCCCGAACACCAAGTCGCGTTTCGACAACGTCGACCTGATCACCGTCCGTGAGAACACCGAAGGTGCCTACCTGGCCGAAGGCCAGGAAGTGTCGGCCGATGGCGAGACCGCCTTCTCCGGCACCCGCATCACCCGCAAGGGCTCCGAGCGCATCGTGCGCTACGCCTTCGAGCTGGCCAAGAGCACCGGCCGCAAGAAGGTCACCGCCGTGCACAAGGCCAACATCATCAAGTCGACCTCGGGCCTGTTCCTGAATGTCGCCCGTGAAGTCGCCGCGCAGTACCCGGACATCGAGTTCCAGGAAATGATCGTCGACAACTGCTGCATGCAGCTGGTGATGCGTCCGGAACAGTTCGATGTGATCGTCACCACCAACCTGTTCGGCGACATCATCTCCGACCTGTGCGCCGGCCTGGTCGGCGGCCTGGGCTTGGCTCCGGGTGCCAACATCGGCAAGGACGCGGCGATCTTCGAAGCCGTGCACGGCACCGCGCCGGACATCGCCGGCCAGGGCAAGGCCAATCCGTGTGCGCTGCTGCTGGCGGCCGCGCAGATGCTGGACCACATCGGCCAGCCGGAGAATGCCGAGCGCCTGCGCAAGGCCATCGTGGCGACCATGGAAGCCAAGGACTCGCTGACCGGCGACCTGGGTGGCACCGGTACCACCATGAGCTTTGCCCAGGCCATCGCCAGCCGCCTGTAAGCGGCCGGCCGACCTCGGTTGGATCCACAGCGGGGCGCCTTCGGGCGCCCCGTTGCGTTGTGGGCTGGCTCGGTAGATCCACGCCATGCGTGGATGACGGGGCCCCTACGGTCCGCAGCCAACCATGGGGTGGCTCTACAGGGGATTTTCTGTGCGTATATCGCACAGATCATGTGCCGCTGGGCGGCTGGTTCGTGCGTAATGTGATCGGCATCCTGTGCCCACTTCCCAATGCACCGGAGCTTGAACATGAACCTCACCGCCTTCGGCCTGGCCAGCCTGATCGGCATGACCGCCACCCTCCCGCTTGCTGCTGCCGAGCCGGCCCATCCCACCATCCGCCATATGGCGGGTGCGCCGGTCGCGACCTCGCTGGATGCGGCGAAGACTGCCGTGCTGGTGATCGACTTCCAGAACGAGTACTTCGATGCCAAGGCCGTACCAGGCTTTGCGGGTGGCCGCATGGTCATTCCCGATGGCGAGGCCGCACTGCGCCAGGCCAGGCGGGTAGTCGAATTCGCCGATGCCCACGGCATCCGCGTGATCCATGTCCAGCACGTGCTGCCGGCCGGCGCACCCTTTTTCGCGCAGGGCAGCGTCAATGCCGCCTTCCATCGCGACCTGCAGCCGCGCCAGGGCGAGACCGTGGTGCAGAAGGACAATGTCAGCGTGTTCGCCGGCGCGTCCGCCGCGGTGCTCGACCCGATGCTGAAGAACGCCGGCATCGACACCCTGATCGTCACCGGCCTGCAGACCCACGCCTGCGTGGCCGGTGCTGCGCGCGACGCGGCAGCGGCTCCGCGCGGCTACCGGGTGATCGTCTCGTCCGATGCCAGCGCCAGCCGCGATCTGGATCGGGCCGGCGGCCGTCGCATCGGCCATCGCGCGCTGCATGAGGCCTCGCTGGCGCAGATCGAAGACGCCTTCGGCGATGTCATGAGCACCGACGCGATCCTCGCGCTGCCGGTACGCAAGGCCGGTGACGGCGCTTGATAAGCTGGCGGGGCCCGCATGCCGTGGGCCCCGCCACGTGGAGCTGCCCGCCGATGGATCACTTCGCCGCCCTGCGTGCGCTGCGCGCCATCGTTGACGCGGGCAGTTTCACTGCGGCCGCCGAGCGCCTGGGGACCACCCACTCGGCGATGTCGCGGCAACTGCGGCAGCTGGAAGAGCACCTGCAGGTACGCCTGCTCGATCGCAACAGCCGTCGGCTGTCGTTGACCGAGGCCGGGCGCGATTACTACCGCGAGGCGGCAACGCTGCTGGACCGCCTGCAGGAGGCGGATGATCGTGCTCGCGCCGGGCAGGCCCGGCCCAGCGGCAGCGTGCGGATCAGCGTGCCGCAGGTGGTGGCCAGCCAGGAGCTGCCCCACTGGCTGCCCTCGTTCCTGCAGCGTTACCCGCAGGTCACGCTGGACCTGTCGGCGGATGATCAGGTGGTGGATGTGGTCGGTGGTGGTTTCGACCTGGCGCTGCGCATTGCAGCTTCCTTGCCGGACAGCCAGCTGGTTGCGCGCGAGCTGGCCAGCTGCCCGCGCATCCTGGTCGCCGCACCGGTCTACCTGGCGCGCCATGGCCTGCCACGGCACGCCGTGGATCTGGAGCAGCACACGCTGCTGGGTTTCAGTCCCACGCCGTCAATGCCGCCCTGGCGGTTGCAGGGACCGCGCGGCGCCAGCGTGAGCGTTGAAGCCGGGCAGCGCCTGCGCGTGGATGCCACGCCCGCGCTGTACGCCGCCGCGCTGGCCGGAATGGGCATCAGCCTGTTCACCGCGCTGACCGTGCAGGAGGATCTGCGCGCCGGTCGTCTGATCCGCGTGCTGCCGGCCTGGCATGCCGGCCAGCGGCGCTACTTCGCGTTGTACCCGCATGCACGTGCGCTCGCGCCCAAGGTGCGAGCGCTGGTCGAACACCTTGCGGCGCACTACGCTGCACAGGCTGGCGTGGCTGGCTAGCCGGGAAATGCAGCCACGCGTTACAAAGAGAAAAGGGCGCCCCGAAGGCGCCCTTTGTCGTTCATGGCTCTGCCTGGTTCAGCGCTGCTGGATCTTCGACAGCAGGCGCAGGAACTCCACATACAGCCAGACCAGGGTCACCATCAGGCCGAATGCGCCATACCACTCCATGTACTTCGGCGCGCGCTGAGCCACGCCGGTCTCGATGAAATCGAAGTCCAGCACCAGGTTCAGCGCGGCCACGACCACCACGAAGAGGCTGAAGGCAATGCCCAGCCAGCTGGAGTCGTGGATCACCGGCACGTTGATGTTGAAGAAGCCCAGCACGAACGAGGCCAGGTAGAGCAGGGCGATGCCGCCGGTGGCGGCCACCACGCCCATCTTGAAGTTCTCGGTGGCCTTGATCAGGCCGCTGCGGTATGCGAACAGCAGGGCGGCCAGGGTGCCGAAGGTCAGCAGCACCGCCTGGAACACGATGCCCGGGTACTTCATGTTGAACAGGGCCGACACGGCGCCCAGGAACAGGCCTTCGACCAGTGCGTACATCGGCGCGGTGACCGGCGACCATTCCTTCTTGAAGATGGTGATCAATGCCAGCACCAGGCCGCCGATCGCGCCACCGATGGCGTACAGGCTCGCGCTGCCGGAAATCTGGCCGTACTCGTCGACCGCCTGGCTCCAGGCGAACGCCGCGGTCAGCACGGTCAACAGCAGCAGGATGCCGGTCTTGTTGGCGGTGCCGTTGAGGGTCATGGCCTGGTCGGGGCTGGTCACTACCGAGCCACTGGCGAGGTCGAGGAAGGTCGACTCGGAAAGAGCCGGGTTGCCGCTGCGCATGCGTGTTCTCCGTGCGAATGAAGGTCGGGACGGCCATCCGGCCGATGGGCGTCAGCATAGCCGATGACTGCTTTCGGCGTTGTGGCAGGCCCGGGATCTGTGCATCCTTCGTTGACAGTTCCCAACGCGCTTGGCGACAATGACCAACTCCCCGGGCCCAACCCGAGGGGATTGCAAGACCGGGGTATAGCGCAGTCTGGTAGCGCGCCTGCTTTGGGAGCAGGATGTCGGGGGTTCGAATCCCTCTACCCCGACCAATCCCACGCCACGTCGGATTGGACACCGTTCCGGTTCGGGCGCCCGTAGCTCAACTGGATAGAGCACCGGCCTTCTAAGCCGGCGGTTACAGGTTCGATTCCTGTCGGGCGCGCCATTGGCGAGCACCGGGATCGCATCGACGGATGTGAAGAAGTGCTTGCAAAAGCGCAAGGACTCCACCAGAATATCGGACTCGCTTCGGCGGACCGCAACTTCGGTGACAGTCCCCAGGCAATGTTCAAGGTTCCAGCGTCAGTGATATCGGCGATGGAGCGAAAGTTTCAGTGGTGGCTGTAGCTCAGTTGGTTAGAGTACCGGATTGTGATTCCGGTGGTCGGGGGTTCGAATCCCCTCAGCCACCCCACTGATTCAACCGCATCGGCGCAGCCGAAACGGTATTGCAATAAACAGAAGGCACGCTACAATGTGCGTCTGAGTTTCACGGGCCGTTAGCTCAGTTGGTAGAGCAGTTGACTCTTAATCAATAGGTCCAAGGTTCGAATCCTTGACGGCCCACCAAGACAGAAGCCACCTGGTACGCCAGGTGGCTTTTTTCTTATAGGTGTGACTCCCATCGTTCCGATGGATCACGCGTTGCAGAACCCGTTTGGCGTGGATCTGCAGCAGGAGCGGGCCCCGCAGTGCTGGTTTCAACCACGTTGAAAAAAGTGCTTGCACCCACCGAGCGGATCGGGTCATAATTCGCGCCCCGATTTCGGGCTGTTAGCTCAGTTGGTAGAGCAGTTGACTCTTAATCAATAGGTCCAAGGTTCGAATCCTTGACAGCCCACCAGACAAAAGCCACTTGGTCCGCCAAGTGGCTTTTTTCTTGCCTGTTCGCTGAGGGGTATCTGCAGATGCCAGCGGTGCTGGCTGGAGTGGAGCCCCTTGAGTCAAGGGGGCACGGCGAAGCCGCGGGGATGTGGCGGCTGATGAAGTGGGGCCCGCGCTTTGCCGCGCAAAGCGTGGGGCTGCGGCGCGAATGCGCGGCAGCTTCCCACTTGGTCCGCCAAGTGGCTTTTTTCTTGCCTGTTCGCTGGGGGATTTCATCCACGCCTGGCGTGGATCGACTGAAGCAATGCTGAAATCAGCGGCATACACGTCATCAGTGTTTTCAATGCTGTGCGCTGCATCTCACCGCATCGCGTCCTGCATCGCACCCAATGGATCTTCCGCGCCGACGGCGCATGCACGAAGGACGATGTTGATGGCTCATATCAATCGATTGCACCGCACGCTGTGGGTTTCCTTCGCGTTGCTGGCACTGGCGGCCTGCGCGCCCGCCGACGATCCCGCGCAGACCGTCGAACGCGATGCTGGCACGGAGAGCGCTCCTGCACGCCCGGTCGGTGAGGCCATGCAGATGCAGCCGGCTCAGGCGGCAGAGCGGGAGGCCCTGCCCGATGCGGTGGACGTGCAGCGCAATGCGGATGGTTCGGTGGATGTGCGCAAGGCCACGCCGGAGTCGGCGGCCCTGCGGCGCACAGGCGACGGGGGCGTGGAGATCCGCGAGGTGGATCCTGCAGCCGGGCAGGGTGCCGATACGGCGTCGGCCAAGGCCAGGCCGCCGCAGTGACCCCCGCCACCCCGGATGAGCTTGCGCTCGCCGGGGTGGTTCAACGCGCGGGCTGCGCACAATTGCCATGTTCAGTTTTGTGCAGGCCTTCCGCTTCCCGTCATCGCCTGCGACAATGAACACCTGCGCCGGCCACGCGAAAGTGGCGGAATTGGTAGACGCCCTGGATTTAGGTTCCAGTGCCGCAAGGCGTGGGGGTTCGAGTCCCCCCTTTCGCACCAGTGCCGGCCTGTCCCCGCCCTGATAGGGCCATCTGCGCCCCCCTTGACCGGCACGCGCTGGCAGTGCAAGCCGAATTGGGCGAAACTAAAGGGCTGCGGCAAGCAGGCGCGTCCCAGACGTCGCGTCCTTACAACCGTTTCATCCCAATCATCGAGCCGGGGGCCTGGGCCACCGGTGGCAGGAGTCAACATGCAAGCTTCGATCGAATCCACCGGCAACCTGGAACGCCGCCTGAGCTTCTCGCTGCCGGAAGAGCGTCTGCAGAGCCACATCGTCGGCCGCCTCGGCGAAATCGCCCGTACCACCCGCATCAAGGGTTTCCGCCCGGGCAAGGTGCCGGCCAAGGTGATCGAGCAGCGCTTCGGCGCGCAGGTCCGTGGCGAGGCGCTGGACGGCCTGCTGCGCGAAACCTTCGATGCAGCCGTGCGCGAGCACGACCTGCGCATCGTCGGCAGCCCGCGCATCGACAAGGGCGACGAGGGTGAGTTCTCCTTCGTCGCCACCGTGGAAGTGGTGCCGGACTTCGGCGACATCGACGTCAGCAAGCTGACCGTCGTGCGCCATACCGCCGAGATCACCGACGCCGACATCGACCAGATGATCGAGAACCTGCAGAACCAGCGCCGTACCTGGGCCCCGGTCAGCCGTGGCGCGCAGGACGGTGACCTGGTCGCGGTGGAAACCTGGTCGCAGGCCGGCGAAGAGCGCCTGCCGGCCGAGGGCACCGAGAAGGGTTCGATCGTGCTCGGCCAGGGCATGATGTTCGACACCATCGAGAAGGGCCTGGTCGGCCTGGCCAAGGGCGAAGAGAAGACCCTGGACGTCGAGTTCCCGGCTGACTGGCGCGTGCCGGTGCTGGCTGGCAAGACCGTGCAGGTCACCGTCAAGGTCACCGAGGTCTCCGAGCCGGTCGTGCCGGCGGTCGACGAAGCCTTCATCAAGAGCTTCGGCGTGAAGGGCGGCGATGTGGAGCAGTTCCGCAGCGACATCCGCGCCAACCTGGAGCGCGAGCTGAAGGGTGCGTTGATGAACCGCCTGCGCCGCGAAGTGGGCGAGCAGCTGATCGCGGCCTACTCGTCGGTGGAAATGCCGCCGCGCCTGGTCGAGAACGAAGCCCGCGCCATGCTGGCCCAGCAGGTCGAGCAGCTGCGCCGCAACGGCCAGAACGTCGGCGAGATCCCGGCCGATGCCCACGAAGGCTTCAAGGACGCTGCCGCCAAGCGCGTGCTGGTCGGCCTGCTGGTCGGTGAAGTGGCCCGCATCAACGACCTGCGCCTGGAAGCCAAGCGCCTGAATGAAACGATGCGTCTGATCGCTTCGACCTACGAAGAGCCGGAGCAGGTCATTGAGATGTACCGCAACGACCCCCAGTTGATGTCTGGCCTGCAGAACCGTGTGATGGAAGAGCAGGTGATCGACTGGATCGCCGAGCGTGCCCAGCACACCGAAGAGAAGCTGTCGTTCCAGGACGCGATCCGCCAGTAAGCCCGGGCGGATCACCGGATGCCCCGCGCCTTTGCCGGCGCGGGGTTGTTGCCCCCCAAGATAGGTACCTCACGTAATGGACAACCGAACCAAAGCCCTGAACCTGGTTCCGATGGTGGTCGAGCAGACCAGCCGCGGCGAGCGTGCCTACGACATCTATTCGCGCCTGTTGAAGGAGCGCCTGATCTTCCTCGTGGGCCCGATCGACGATCACATGGCCAACGTGGTGGTGGCGCAGTTGCTGTTCCTGGAATCGGAAAACCCGGAAAAGGACATCAACATCTACATCAACTCGCCGGGTGGCGTGGTCACCGCCGGCATGGCGATCTACGACACCATGCAGTACATCAAGCCGAATGTGAGCACCACCTGCATCGGCCAGGCCGCCTCGATGGGCGCCCTGCTGCTGGCCGCGGGCGAAGCCGGCAAGCGCTATGCGCTGCCGAACTCGCGCGTGATGATCCATCAGCCGCTGGGTGGCTACCAGGGCCAGGCCACCGACATCGACATCCACGCGCGCGAGATCCTGACCCTGCGTTCGCGCCTGAACGAGGTGCTGGCCAAGCACACCGGCCAGTCGCTGGAGACGATCGCCCGTGATACCGAGCGCGACAACTTCAAGAGCGCCTTCGAGGCGCAGGCCTACGGTCTGGTCGATCAGGTCCTGGAGCGTCGTCCGGATGAGTCGATCCAGGCCGGCTGACCGGCCTTCACGGGGCCAGGGAGGCCTCGTTCCTGCAGGGTCGGGTGGGACTGGTGTCCCCTCGGCCCTGTGCTATTCTCGAATCGAACCCCCGTTCAGCGGGTGGGGTAACTGGGTAAGCGAAGCATGAGCGAAGACCGCCAAGGTCGTTCCACGGACACCGGCAAGATCCTCTACTGCTCTTTCTGCGGCAAGAGCCAGCATGAAGTGCGCAAGCTGATTGCGGGTCCGAGCGTGTTCATCTGCGATGAGTGCGTGGAGCTGTGCAACGACATCATCCGTGAGGAACTTGAGGAAAAGGCGCAGTCGGCGCGCAGTTCGCTGCCCAAGCCGCGCGAGATCCTCGAGGTCCTCGACCAGTACGTGATCGGCCAGAACCGTGCCAAGCGCACGCTGGCAGTGGCCGTGTACAACCACTACAAGCGCATCGAGAGCCGGCAGAAGAACGACGACGTCGAACTGGCGAAGTCGAACATCCTGCTGGTCGGCCCGACCGGTTCGGGCAAGACGCTGCTGGCCGAGACCCTGGCCCGCCTGCTCAACGTGCCGTTCACCATGGCCGACGCCACCACGCTGACCGAAGCCGGTTACGTGGGCGAGGACGTGGAGAACATCATCCAGAAGCTGCTGCAGAAGTGCGACTACGACGTCGAGAAGGCGCAGCAGGGCATCGTCTACATCGATGAAATCGACAAGATCTCGCGCAAGAGCGAGAACCCGTCGATTACCCGCGATGTGTCCGGCGAAGGCGTGCAGCAGGCCCTGCTGAAGCTGATCGAAGGTACCGTGGCCAGCGTTCCGCCGCAGGGCGGCCGCAAGCACCCGCAGCAGGAATTCCTGCAGGTGGACACCAAGAACATCCTGTTCATCTGCGGCGGCGCGTTTGCCGGGCTGGACAAGGTGATCCAGGCCCGTTCCACCGACGTCGGCAGCATCGGCTTCGGCGCCAAGGTGAAGAGCAGCGAGCGCAAGCAGGAAGTGGGCAAGGTGCTGGCCGAAGTCGAGCCGGAAGACCTGATCAAGTTCGGCCTGATTCCCGAGTTCGTCGGCCGCCTGCCGGTGGTGGCGACCCTGGAGGAGCTGGACGAACCGGCCCTGATCAAGATCCTGACCGAGCCGAAGAACGCCATCACCAAGCAGTTCAAGAAGCTGTTCGAGATGGAGAACGTCGAGCTGGAGTTCCGCCCGGACGCGTTGTCGGCCATTGCCCGCAAGGCGCTCAAGCGCAAGACCGGTGCCCGCGGCCTGCGCACCATCGTCGAATCGGTCCTGCTGGACACCATGTACGACCTGCCGTCGCAGGAAAACGTCAGCAAGGTGGTGGTGGACGAGTCGGTGATCGAGCACAAGTCCGAGCCGTACCTGATCTACCAGACCCCGGCGGCCCCTGAACAGAAGGCCGCAGGCGCCGAGTGATCCTTCCAGGTTGTTGATTGGAAAGGATTTTCAAGGAATGCCTTGCATCTGAAAGCCGATGGCCCCATAACGGGGCCATCGGCTTTTTTTGTCTCCGGAAGATGCCCTCCCGGAGGCGGTTTTCCCCCTTCCCTGGAGCCCCCATGGCCCGTTCCCCAAGTGAAACCCTCGACCTGCCGGTCCTGCCGCTGCGCGACGTAGTGGTGTTCCCGCACATGGTCATCCCGCTGTTCGTCGGCCGTGACAAGTCCATGCACGCGCTCGAACAGGCAATGGAGGCGGACAAGCGCATCCTGCTGCTGGCGCAGAAGTCGGCCGAGACCGATGACCCGCATGCGGCCGACCTCTACCAGGTCGGTACGCTGGCGCAGGTGCTGCAGCTGCTGAAGCTGCCCGACGGCACCATCAAGGTGCTGGTCGAAGGCCTGTCGCGCGTGCAGGTCACCCACGTCGACGAGCGCAACGGCTCGCTGCATGGGCAGGCGGTGGAAATCGACGCCACTGACGAGCGCGAAGCGCGCGAGGTCGAGGCGATTGCCCGCTCGCTGATGTCGCTGTTCGAGCAGTACGTGAAGACCAACCGCAAGCTGCCGCCGGAGCTGCTGCAGACGCTGTCGGGCATCGATGAGCCGGCGCGCCTGGCCGACACCATCGCTGCGCACATCAGCGTGCGCCTGGCCGACAAGCAGCGCCTGCTGGAAACGCTGGCCGTCGGTGACCGCCTGGAGATGCTGGTCGGCCTGGTCGACGGCGAGATCGACGTGCAGCAGATGGAGAAGCGCATCCGCGGCCGCGTGAAGTCGCAGATGGAGAAGAGCCAGCGCGAGTACTACCTCAACGAACAGATGAAGGCCATCCAGAAGGAACTGGGTGACCTGGACGACGCGCCGGGCGAGCTGGAAGAACTGGCCCGCAAGA
This sequence comes from Stenotrophomonas sp. 3diitr2024, assembly GCF_042136455.1. Taxonomy (NCBI): domain Bacteria; kingdom Pseudomonadati; phylum Pseudomonadota; class Gammaproteobacteria; order Lysobacterales; family Lysobacteraceae; genus Stenotrophomonas; species Stenotrophomonas sp. 3diitr2024. Next base: position 10,060 of record NZ_JBHHMJ010000590.1, on the reverse strand, counting down.
TTGCCGAGGCCGGCATGCCGAAGGCGGTTGAAGCCAAGGCGCGCAACGAACTGAACAAGCTCAAGCAGATGTCGCCGATGTCGGCCGAAGCCGCCGTCGTGCGCAACTACCTGGAGTGGCTGCTGGGCGTGCCGTGGAAGAAGCGCAGCAAGGTGCGCAAGGACCTGAAGGTCGCGCAGGATACGCTCGATGCCGACCACTACGGCCTGGAGAAGGTCAAGGAGCGCATCCTTGAATACCTGGCGGTGCAGTCGCGCGTGAAGCAGATGAAGGGCCCGATCCTGTGCCTGGTCGGGCCGCCGGGCGTGGGCAAGACCTCGCTGGGCCAGTCCATTGCCAAGGCCACCAACCGCAAGTTCGTGCGCATGTCGCTGGGCGGCGTTCGCGACGAGGCCGAAATCCGTGGCCACCGCCGTACCTACGTCGGTTCCATGCCGGGCCGTATCGTGCAGAATCTCAACAAGGTCGGCAGCAAGAACCCGCTGTTCGTGCTCGACGAGATCGACAAGATGTCGATGGACTTCCGTGGCGATCCGTCTTCGGCGCTGCTGGAAGTGCTCGATCCGGAGCAGAACAACGCATTCAACGACCACTACCTGGAAGTGGACCTGGACCTGTCCGAAGTGATGTTCGTGGCGACCTCGAACTCGCTCAACATTCCCGGCCCGCTGCTGGACCGCATGGAAGTGATCCGCATCCCCGGCTACACCGAGGACGAGAAGCTCAACATTGCGACCCGCTACCTGGTGCCGAAGCAGGTCAAGGCCAACGGCCTGCAGCCGGAAGAACTGGAAATTGGCAGTGACGCCATCCAGGACATCGTGCGCTACTACACGCGTGAATCGGGCGTGCGCAACCTGGAACGCGAGATCGCCAAGATCTGCCGCAAGGTGGTGAAGGAGATCGCGCTGGCTGGCCCGCAGCCGGCAGCGAAGGCGAAGAAGGGCGGGAAGAAGAAGGCGCTGGTGAGCGTGTCCAGCAAGAACCTGGACAAGTACCTGGGCGTGCGTCGCTTCGACTTCGGACGTGCCGAGGAAGAGAACGAGATCGGCCTGGTCACCGGACTGGCCTGGACCGAAGTCGGTGGCGACCTGCTGCAGATCGAATCGACCCTGGTGCCGGGCAAGGGCCAGCTGATCCTGACCGGCCAGCTCGGCAACGTGATGAAGGAATCGGCCTCGGCGGCGCTGTCGGTGGTGCGTTCGCGCGCGGTCGGCTTCGGCATCGACAGCGACTTCCTGCAGAAGCACGACGTACACCTGCACGTGCCCGATGGCGCCACGCCGAAGGATGGCCCGAGTGCCGGCGCGGCGATGGTCACCTCGCTGGTGTCGATGCTGACCAGGGTGCCGGTGCGCGCCGATGTGGCGATGACCGGCGAGATCACCCTGCGTGGTCGCGTCACTGCCATCGGTGGCCTGAAGGAGAAGCTGCTGGCTGCGCTGCGCGGCGGCATCCGCACGGTCATCATCCCGGAAGAGAACCGCAAGGATTTGGCCGACATCCCGGCCAACGTCACCCGCGATCTGAAGATCGTGCCGGTGAAGTACATCGAAGAAGTCCTGGACCTGGCGCTGGAGCGTCCGTTGGCACCGAAGAAGGCGCGCAAGAGTGCGCAGCGTGTCACGGTGCGCAGCAAGGCCAAACCGAGTGGAAACGCGCGCGTCAAGCATTGACGCGCGCTGTCCAATGGCCCGAAACCCGCGTCGTTGCTGGCTTTCCAGCTTGCGTGGGGGTAGGGCCACTGGTATAAAAGCAGCACTCGCGAATGAGTGGTCGCAGTCTGGTGATCGCTGGAATTCGGCGAACCGTTTCCACATGGCGGCCGCATGCAGATGGCGTGCGGTTGCTTCCCTGTCGAATAAGCGGAACCCACCGCCAAAGGAGTTGTAGAGAATGAACAAGACCGAATTGATCGATGCCGTTGCTGAAGCTGCCGACCTGACCAAGGCAGAGTCCAGCCGCGCTGTCGATGCCGTCGTTGCTGCCATCACCAAGGCGCTGAAGGACGGCGATGCGGTCACCCTGGTTGGCTTCGGTACCTTCCAGGTCCGCGACCGTGCTGCCCGCACCGGCCGCAACCCGAAGACCGGCGACACCATCAAGATCGCTGCTTCGAAGAATCCGTCGTTCAAGGCTGGCAAGGCCCTGAAGGATGCTGTAAACTAAGCGGCTCGCTGGGGTGCTTAGCTCAGCGGTAGAGCGTCTCCTTTACACGGAGAGGGTCGGGGGTTCGAAACCCTCAGCACCCACCACAGCACCGCGGTAAAAGTTTGAGTGTGGAGCGGTAGTTCAGCTGGTTAGAATGCTGGCCTGTCACGCCGGAGGTCGCGGGTTCGAGTCCCGTCCGCTCCGCCATTCAACGAGGCCTCCGGCCAAAAGCTGGAGGCTTTGTTTTCTCCCTGGTCCAGGCCGGCTGAAAGCAAAAAGGTAACAACGCGGAGCGGTAGTTCAGCTGGTTAGAATGCTGGCCTGTCACGCCGGAGGTCGCGGGTTCGAGTCCCGTCCGCTCCGCCAGTACATCGAGGCCCCCGGTTCAAGGCTGGGGGCCTTGTCTTCTCACCGAGAGGTTCGGGAGGAAGGCGAAAAGTCTTTGCAAGAACGGAGCGGTAGTTCAGCTGGTTAGAATGCTGGCCTGTCACGCCGGAGGTCGCGGGTTCGAGTCCCGTCCGCTCCGCCATTGCAGACTTCTTAAGTCCCTGTGAAAAAACTTTGAAAAAAGTGTTCATCGGGCTGGGTTTCCAGAGAGTCTTCGGATATACTGGGCACCTGCAAAGTTCAAGCGCGGAGCGGTAGTTCAGCTGGTTAGAATGCTGGCCTGTCACGCCGGAGGTCGCGGGTTCGAGTCCCGTCCGCTCCGCCAACTCTAAAAGCCCTCGGCGCAAGCCGGGGGCTTTTTCTTTACGCCAGGATGGAGTTGGCCGATGCACTGATGGTGCGTGCCTGCGCAAGTGGGCGCAGGCCGCGTCGGTGCTGCTTTTGGTCCCTGCGGCGAAGCGGGTTACACTGCCGGGCTCGCCAATCAGGCCTTGTGATTCCTCACCATGCTGCAGAAACTCCGCGACAAGACCTCAGGCTGGATCGTCACCGTGATCCTGGGGCTGCTGATGATTCCGTTCCTGTTCGTGATCGACAACAGCTACCTCGGTGGCGTTGGCGCACAGAACGTGGCCAAGGTTTCCGCGCCGCCCACCTGGTGGCGTTCGGCGCCGTCGTGGTGGCCGGTGCGCATGCTGTGGCAGCACCATGAGATCAGCTCGCAGGATTTCCGCACGCGTTTCGAGCAGGAGCGCATGCGTGAGCGCCAGCAGCAGGGCGACAACTTCGACCCGCGCGCGTTCGAGAGCACCGAGAACAAGATGGCCGTGCTCGATCAGCTGATCGACGAACAGGTCGTGCGCCTGGTCGGTGAACAGGCGGGCGTGGTGATCGGCGACGGCGCTGTGCGCGAATACATCGCGACCATGCCGGCGTTCCTCGATTCGAACGGCAAGTTCAACGAGAACAACTACCGGCTGGCATTGGCCGGTGGCAATCCGCCGCGTACCCCGACCCAGTTCCAGGAACTGGTGCGTGAGAGCCTGCAGCAGTCGGTGATCCCATCGGGCCTGCAGAGCTCCGGCTTCGTCACCCAGGCCGAGACCGAGCGCCTGTTGAAGCTGCTGGGCGAAACCCGCGACGTCGAGCTGGCCGCGTTGCCGCCCGTACCGGCCGATACCGCGCCGGTCACCGATGATCAGATCAAGCAGTGGTACGACAGCCACGGCAAGGATTTCCGCCAGGCCGAGAGCGTGTCGCTGGAGTACGTCGAGATCAACGGTGCGAACCTGCCGGCACCGGTCCCGGCCGATGAAGCGACCCTGCGCAAGCGCTATGAAGAGGAAAAGGCAAAGTTCACCTCGCCGGAGCAGCGCCAGGCCTCGCACATCCTGATCACCGGTGACGGCGCCGAAGCCAAGGCGAACAGGATCGCTGCCGAAGCCAAGACGGCCGGTGCCGACTTCGCTGCGCTGGCCAAGGCCAATTCGGAAGATCCGGGCTCCAAGGACCAGGGCGGTGACCTGGGTTGGGTCGAGCGCGGTGCGATGGTCAAGCCGTTCGAGGACGCGCTGTTTGCGGCCAAGGCCGGTGACGTGATCGGCCCGGTCAAGACCGAGTTCGGTTACCACATCATCAAGGTGGCCGCTGTGCGCGGTGGCCAGGGCAAGTCGTTCGAGGAAGTGCGTGACACCCTGGCTGCCGAGCAGCTGAAGGCCGACGGCGAGCGCGGCTTCAACGAACTGGCCGGTCGCCTGGTCGATGCCATCAACAAGAGCCCGAGCGACCTGGCGGCCGCCGCCAAGGAAGTGAACCTGCCGCTGCAGACCCTGGGCCCGATCACCCGCGCGACCGCCAGCGGCATCGCCGCTGACCCGGCCGTGCTGCGTGCCGCCTTCTCCGACGTGCTGGTGCAGGACGGTACCGCCAGTGACCCGATCGCCCTGGGCGGCGCGACCAACCACAGCGTGGTCATCCGTGTGGCTGCACACACCCCGGAACAGGCGCTGCCGCTGGAGAAGGCCCGCGAGCAGGTGATCGCTGCGATCCGTGCTGATCGCCAGCGCCAGGCCAGCGACAAGGCGGCCGATGCCATCCTGGCCAAGCTGAAGGCGGGCGCCACCCTGCAGTCGCTGGCCGCCAGCGAGAAGCTGCAGCTGAGCCCGATGCCGGGCCTGCCGCGCAGCCAGCCGGTGCCGACCCCGGAAATCAACCGCGCGATCTTCAGTGCGCCGGTGCCGGCTGAAGGCAAGCCGAGCTATGGCAAGGTCGACGTCAATGGTCACGCGCTGCTGTTCGCTGTGAACAAGGTCAATCCGGGCGACATCAAGGAAGTGACTGCAGAGCAGCAGAAGCAGCTGAAGGAACAGCTGAGCCAGATCGACGGCATGGCCGCGGCCAAGGCCTACATCGAGGCGATGCGCAAGAAGTTCATGATCCAGACCACCGAAGCGAACCTGTAAGCCTCGCGGCGGCACCCATGAGAGAGGCCCGGCAATGCCGGGCCTTTTTTGTGCCTGCCGATGCGTAGCGTCGAGCCATGCTCGACTGCGCCTGCTGGGCGCAGGCATGAAAAAAGCCGAGCGTGGGCTCGGCTCTCCAGAAAAAAGGGGCGGGCAGGGCGCGGCGGTGCCGCGCCGGACTCAGTCCTCCACGCGCAGCACGGCGCCCGGCTTCAGCACGCTGCTGCCGCTCAGGCCGTTCAGCGACAGTAGCGCCTTGACCGGCATGCCATAGCGGCGGGCGATGGTCCAGGCCGATTCACCATCCCGCACGGTGTGGCGACGACTGCGCGGACGATCGGCGATCGCGGCCACGGTCTTGGCGACCTGTGGCGTTGGCGAGGCGGCGGCAACAGGTACGCTACTGGCCACCAGTGCGGTGGCGGTGTCCGCCACGGTCGCGCTGGCGGCCGAGACCGGCGCCAGCACGCGGGTGGTGCCGGACGAGACGCGCCCACCGCCCGCCAGGGCGGGGTTGAGGCGGACGATCCTGGCCGGGTCCAGGGCACGCTGTGCGGCCCACTGCTGGACGCTGGTGCCGGCGGGCAGGGTGTGGTCCTTCAGTACGGGCACGGTGCGATCCAGCGAGGCCATGACACCTGGCTGGTCTTCCACATCTTCCAGCACGCAGGCCAGGGCATGCAGCTTCTCGACGTAGGCATGGGTGACCGGCGACAGGCCGGGCAGCGCCGAGGGCTTGGCGTTCTGCGCGTTCATGCCGGCCTTGCGCATCGATTGCAGCACGCGGTACTCGCCGGCGTTGTAGGCCATGGTGGCCAGGCGCCAGTCGCCGCCGAACATGCCGTGCAGGGTCTTCAGGTAGCGCACTGCGGCCTGGGTGGAATCGACCGCCGACAGGCGCCCGTCGTAGCCGTTGGCCATGGGCACGCGGTGATTGCGCGCAGTGGTGGCGATGAACTGCCACAGGCCGGTCGGGCCGCTGCCATTGCGTGCATTGGGCCGGTAACCGCTTTCCACGAACGGAATCAGCGCGAACTCGGTAGGCAGGTTGGCCTTGCGCAGCTCTTCGACCACATAGCCGAACAGCACCAGTGCATCGTCATCCTGGTTGGCCAGGCGCGACGGGGCGTGGGCGAACTGCTTCTGCCAGCGCGGGCTGGTGGCCTCGGCATTGCAGGTGGGCTCGGCCAGGCCGTCGCGGAAGCTGGAGAAGATCTCCTGGCCGTTGCGGACCGACGCGGCCGGCAACGCGGCCGGATCCAGCGGCAGGGCCGCGGCGGCGGTCAGGTTCTGGCCGATGCCAGCGCCCAGCGACTGGGCGCCGGCGGTTCCGGCCAGCCCCAGGACCAGGCCCAGGGCCAGCGGCAGACTTCGGCGCATCATGCGCGGAAGCCGTCTTTCCAGTGCCGGAGACCGGCCATCACGTCGACGTCGTCAACGACGTCACGGCCCAGGTGCGCCGACACCGACGCGCGGATCGGCGCAGTGTGCACACGCAGGAACGGATTGCAGTCGAATTCGCTGGCCAGGGTTACCGGCAGGGTGGAACGGTCATCGCGGCGCATGGCCAAAGCCTCCTCTTGGCGCTGCCGCAAGGCAGCGTTGGCGGGGTCGACATGCCGCGCGAAGACGGCATTTGACACGGTGTACTCATGAGCGCAACAAAGCAGCAGTTGCGCGGGCAAGGTACCCAGCTTGCGCATCGATGCCAGCAGCTGGGACGGCGTACCTTCGAACAGGCGTCCACAGCCCAGGCTGAACAACGAATCTCCGCTGAAAAGATGTTCAGCAGTGTGAAACGCGATGTGGCTGCGGGTATGCCCGGGCACGGATAGTACGTGGAACGCCTGGCCCAGTGCCTGAACGCGTTCACCTTCGCCGACCCGTTCGGTTGCCGTGGGGATGCGCTCCTCGACGGGTGCGATCACCCGGACTCCAGGAAAACGTGCCTGCAGCACCGGCACGCCACCGATGTGGTCATCGTGATGATGGGTGAGCAGGATCGTGTCCACGCGCAGGCCCTGATCGGCGAGCGCAAGCACCGGCGCGGCATCGCCGGGATCGACGACCACGGCGTTACCGTCGTCGTCGATCAAGGTCCAGATGTAGTTGTCCGCAAATGCGGGCAGGGCAGTCAGTCGCATAGAATTGGACCATGCCCGCGCTGCAGAGCACCCGTCAAGCGAGCCAGACCCCGTGGTTCGACAGCGAACCGGCGGAAGCCCTGCGCGTTCTGGAGCGGCAACTGCTGCTGCCGCAGCTGTCGTTGCTGCCGGTGCAGCCCTGGCTGTGGATCGCGCCGAGTGCCGCATGGCTGGACGATGCGCAGCTTGGCGGGCGCGGCCTGCGCCTGTACCGGCAGGGGCACGGCTATGCCGGCGACACCCGCTGTGCGTTGCCGCTGCCGCTGGCCAATGAAAGCGTCAATGCGGTCGTGTTGCAGCATGTCACCGCAGCTGACGCTGATCGGTTGCTCGATGAGTGCGAGCGCGTGCTGATGCCGGGCGGCCATCTGTGGCTGAGCAGCCTCAACCCGTTCAGCCCTTACCGCACGCACTGGCGCCAGCACGGGCTGGTGGTGCGCACGCCGCAGCGGATCCGCCTGCTGCTCGGCCGCCACGGGCTGGAGTGCGACGATATGCGTTTCCTCGGCCCGCTCTGGCGCGGCGCCGGCAGCCGTCGCCCGGGCGGTTGGTCGCCACTGCGCGCGGCCTGCCTGTTCCATGCTGAAAAGCGAACGCTGGCCCTGCCCGGGCCGAAACCGTTGCCGGTGCGTTGGCACGGCACCGTTGCTACCTGATCTGGAGTTGTATTGAAAACCATTGAAATCCACACCGACGGCTCCTGCCTTGGCAATCCTGGCCCCGGCGGCTGGGCTGCACTGCTGCGCTACAAGGGCCACGAGCGTGAACTGAGCGGCGGCGAAGCGCACACCACCAACAACCGGATGGAGCTGATGGCGGCCATTTCCGGCCTGGAAACGCTGACCGAGCCGTGCAACATCGTGCTCTATACCGATTCGCAGTACGTGCGGCAGGGCCTGACCCAATGGATGCCCGGCTGGATCCGCAAGAACTGGAAGACCGCCGGCGGCGACCCGGTGAAGAACCGCGAGCTGTGGGAGCGCCTGCATGCGGCGACGCTGCGGCACCAGATCGATTGGCGCTGGGTGAAGGGCCACTCCGGTGACCCGGACAACGAGCGGGTGGATACCCTGGCGCGCAACGCGGCCATCCAGATCCGTGACGCCAGCCCGGTAAACTGAGTCCATGCGCCAGATCATCCTCGATACCGAAACCACCGGCCTGGAATGGAAGAAGGGCAACCGCATCGTTGAAATCGGCTGCGTGGAGCTGTTCAAGCGCCGCCCGACCGGCAACAACTACCACCAGTACATCAAGCCGGACTGCGAATTCGAACAGGGCGCGCAGGAAGTCACCGGCCTGACCCTGGAGTTCCTGGCTGACAAGCCGGACTTCGCGCAGATCGCCGATGAGTTCCTGGCTTTCATCGATGGCGCGGAGCTGATCATCCACAACGCGGCGTTCGACCTGGGCTTCCTCGACAACGAGCTGTCGTTGCTGGGCCCGCAGTATGGAAAGATCACCGATCGCTGCACGGTGATCGATACCCTGGTGATGGCGCGCGAGCGCTTCCCGGGCCAGCGTAATTCGCTGGATGCGCTGTGCAAGCGCCTGGGCGTGGACAATTCGCACCGTGCGCTGCATGGCGGCCTGCTCGACGCGCAGATCCTGGGCGACGTCTATATCGCGCTGACCTCGGGCCAGGAAGAGATCGGCTTCGGCATGGGCGACGATGACGGTGGTGGCGCCGGTGCCGCGCTGCAGGCCTTCGATACCAGCAAACTGCTGCCGCGCCCACGCGTGGTGGCCACCCCGTCTGAACTGGAAGCGCACAGCGCGCGTCTGGAACGACTGCGCAAGAAGGCCGGCTACGCCTTGTGGGATGGCCCGAAGGTGGAAGAGCCCGCCAGCGCATAAACATCCACGCATGGCGTGGATCTACTGTAGAGCCGAGCCCATGCTCGGCTCATGCACCAGGTTCAGTGGCAGCGCACCAGGATCACGCTGATGTTGTCGCGACCACCGCCGTCGAGCGCGGCCGCGACCAGCGTGTCCACGCATTCCTGCGCGCTGGCATCGTCGAAGGCGAGGGTGCGGGCGATGCTGCGGTCGTCCACTTCCTCGGTCAGGCCGTCACTGCACAGCAGCAGCTGCATGCCCGGGCGCAGCTCACCGCTGGTGGTGGCCACGTTCAGATGCGCCGGGTCGGTCACGCCCAGCGCCTGGGTGACCACGTTGCGATGTGGATGCGCACGCGCCTGTTCGGCCGTCAGGTTGCCCTGCGCGACCAGTTCCTGCACCACGCTGTGGTCCTGGCTGAGCTGGGCCAGCTGGCCGTCACGCCACAGATAGGCGCGGCTGTCACCGACCCATGCCACTTCATAGCGATTGCCCTGCACGCGTGCGGCGACCACGGTGGTGCCCATCGGCAGGGTGTCGTTGCGCCGGCGCGAGGCGCGGATGATCTCTTCGTCAGCGGTGCGGATGGCCTGGGCCAGCGGCGCGCCACGGCGGATCTCGCGCACGATGGTTTCGCGCGCCAGCGCGCTGGCCACCTCGCCGCAGGCGTGGCCACCCATGCCATCGGCCACCAGCCACAGGGCCAGCTCGCTGTCACCGTAGTAGGTGTCTTCGTTGAGCTCGCGGCGCAGGCCGGGGTGAGTGAGGTGTCCGAATTCGATCATGGGGTGCGGGGGCGGGGTATTGCTGGGGAGACAGGCATCATCGGGGGGCTGCAGGCATCCGGCAAGGCATGCACTCAGGAAATTTTCACTTCGTTGACCGGAATGACTTGTCGCCGGCCTCACTTCCTCGTATGATGCGCGTCCCCGGTCCGCCGGGGACCACCCGGAGAGGTGGCAGAGTGGTTGAATGTACCTGACTCGAAATCAGGCAGGCGTTTATAGCGCCTCGGGGGTTCGAATCCCCCCCTCTCCGCCAGATAAAGAAAAAGGGCTGCCGAACGGCAGCCCTTTT
>NZ_JBHHMJ010000554.1:0-353 GCF_042136455.1 Stenotrophomonas sp. 3diitr2024 | reverse complement strand
ACGCGCTTGATCCGGTTACGCCCAACGGCGTTCGGATCGACCTTGCGGGAAACCGCCAGACCCAGCCTGGCCGGCCGGTCAGCCGGCAGCCAGTGCAGGGTCATCAGCGGATCGGACATGCGGAACGACGGCAGGTGATCGATCACCTTGTCATCCATCTTCAGCTTGCCGTCCTCGTCCAGCAGGTTCAGCGAGGTGGCGGTGAACGCCTTGGTATTGGAAGCGATGGCAAACAGGGTGTCGGCCACTTTCGGCCGTGCCAGCGACAGGCGCACCCCGCGCAGGCCGAGTGCAGGGTTCTCTTCGTTGCTCAGGGTCAGGCCGGTACGGTCGGCCTTGTCCGCGCCCAGGTC
>NZ_JBHHMJ010000121.1:0-3442 GCF_042136455.1 Stenotrophomonas sp. 3diitr2024 | reverse complement strand
CGTGGCTACCAGCTGCGTAATCTCTCGCCGGGCTACACGCTGGTGCTGGTGAACGGCAAGCGCCGCAATGCCAGTGCCTATGTGAGCGGGGCCAACGGCGGCGGTTTCCCCGGCCATGTCGGGTTCAAGGGATGCCGGCCGCTGGCCGGCACGACCCTCAGTGCTCGTGCGCGGCTGGCGCGGCGGCGCCGCTTTCCAGCTGGTCGAGGAAGTCGACCGCGCGGCGCAGGTGCGGGATCACGATGGAGCCGCCCACCACCAGGCCGACCGAGAAGGTCTCGAAGAACTCCTCGCGGGTCACCCCGGCGTCCTTGCACTGGGCCACGTGGTAGCTGATGCAGTCGTCGCAGCGCAGCACCATCGAGGCCACCAGGCCCAGCAGCTCCTTGGTCTTCACGTCCAGCGCGCCGGCCTGGTAGGTCTGCGTATCCAGCGCGAAGAAGCGGCGCACCACCTGGTTCGGTTCGCCCAGGATGCGCTCGTTCATGCGCTTGCGGAACTCGGTGAACTCGGCGATGCGGTCCTTGCTGCCGTCGTCGGCCGCGCTCATGCCTGGCCCTGCCCGGCCAGCAGCGGCTCGAGCTTGCCTTCACGGTGCAGGGCCATCATGTCGTCGTAGCCGCCGACATGGACGTCGCCGACAAAGATCTGCGGCACGCTGGTGCGGCGGGTCAGCGCCATCATCTTCTCGCGCTCGGCCGGGTCCAGGTCGATGCGGACCTCGGTCCACTGCTGGCCCTTGCTCTTCAGGAAGTTCTTGGCGGCCACGCAATACGGGCAGACGGCAGTGGAATAGATGGTGATGGCGGGGGCACCGCCGGCGGTCTGGGCTGTCACGGGAAACTCCACGATGGATCGACGGTCTACATATGGTACCGGTGCGCTGGAATTTCCACGCCACGGCCGCAACACTGTGGATTAACGAATGGTTGCCCCCCGCCCTGCCACGCTTGGCGCGCCCCGCCCGAGGACCTTCTGCTTGCGAGCCCTGCTGCTGACTACCGCCGTCACCCTGGCCCTGGCCATGCCGCTGGCCCAGGCCCAGGAGAAGCTGCCCGACATCGGCTCTTCGGCCGGCGAGCTACTGACCCCGGCCCGCCAGGCCGAGTACGGCGCGATGATGCTGCGCGAGCTGCGCAACTACGGCTACCTGCTGGAAGACCCGCTGGTCAACGACTGGCTGCAGACCATGGGTACCCGGCTCGGCTCCAACAGTGACCAGCCGCGGCAGCCGTACACCTTCTTCGTGATGAACGACCGCCAGATCAACGCGTTCGCCACGCTGGGCGGCTACATCGGGGTCAATGCCGGACTGGTGCTGACCGCCGAGCGCGAGGACGAGGTCGCTGCGGTGCTGTCCCACGAAATCGCCCACGTCACCCAGCAGCACGTGCTGCGCGGTGTCGAGCGCGCCCAGCGCGACCAGATCCCGATCCTGCTGGGCATGCTGGCGGCGGTAGTGGCCGCCCAGGCCAGCAACAGCACGTCGTCCGGCAACGCGACGATGGCCGCGATCAGCTCGGGCATGGGCCTGATGCAGCAGCGGCAGATCAACTACACCCGCTCCAACGAGTCCGAGGCCGACCGCCTGGGCATCCGCACCCTGTCGCGCAGCGGCTACGACGTGGATGCCATGGCCGGCTTTTTCGAGCGGATGTCGGCAGCCATGCGCGGCAACGAAGGCGGCTACAGCGTGCCCGAGTTCCTGCGCACCCACCCGGTCAACATCACCCGCATCAGCGAGGCCAAAGCCCGCGCCGAGCAGATGAAGAAGGATACGGTGCTGCTCACCACCAGCACCCCCACCGGCGAGCGCAAGGAGCGGGTGGACCCGGCAGATCCCAGCCTGGGCGAGCCGCTGTTGCGCGGCAACAACCCGCTGCTGCCCGGCAGTGTGCTGCGCCTGCCGATCGGCCAGCTCAACCGTGGCGCCAGCGGTGACTTCGAGTGGGCGCGTGAGCGCCTGCGCGTGCTCAGCGCAGACTCCACCCCCGAGCTGGAGCGCGAGTACGCCGACCTGGCCAAGCGGCAGAAGGACGGCCTCAACGATGCGCAGCGCTACGGCCAGGCGCTGGCGGTGATGCGCGGTGGCCGTGCCGGTGCCGGCCAGGCCCGGCAGACCCTGGCCGGCCTGCTGCAGAGCCACCCCGGCAACCTGTGGCTGGCGCTGGGCCTGGGCGAGGCGGAGTCGCGCGCAGGCCAGGCGGCCCAGGCCAACAGCCGCTTCGAGCAGCTGCTGCGCGAACACCCCAACAGCCGCCCGGTGGCACTGACCTATGCCGAGATCCTGAACGAACAAGGCAGCCGCGAAGCCGGCCAGCGTGCGCAGGCAATGCTGCGCCCCCTGCTGTCGCAAAGCGGTAACGATCCGGTCTTCCAGCAGCGTTTCGCCCGCGCCAGCGAGTTGGCTGGCGACAGCGTGCGCGCCAGCGAGGCCTATGCCGAGGCCGCCTTCCTCAGCGGGCGGCCAGAACAGGCGCTGATGCAGCTGCAGGCGCTCAAGCGCAACCCGGCGCTGGATTACATCGGCCGCGCGCGGGTTGACGCCCGCATCGAATCGATCACCCCGACAGTGCTGGAGCTGCGCCGGCAGGGCGTGCAGGACCCGGACCTGGACCGCCGCTGAGCACCGCATGACCGGCCGATGGCAATCCAGGCCGGTTCCGGCCGGGCAGTCACAAACATGTCATCAAACCGTAGTCTACTGGCACCACTCCAGTAACCGAGCCCTACGGTGTCCTCGTGCAGAAACGCATCCTGATCGTCGATGACGAGCCCGCGATCCGTGAAATGGTCGCCTTCGCCCTTCGCAAGGGCGATTACGAACCGGTCCACGCCGGCGATGCCCGGGAGGCCCAGACCGCGATCGCCGATCGCGTTCCCGACCTGATCCTGCTGGACTGGATGCTGCCCGGCACCAGCGGCCTGGACCTGGCCCGCCGCTGGCGCAAGGAAACGCTGACCCGCGAAGTACCGATCATCATGCTGACCGCCCGCGGCGAAGAGAATGATCGCGTCGGTGGCCTCGAGGCCGGTGTCGATGACTATGTGGTCAAGCCGTTCTCGGCACGCGAACTGCTGGCCCGCATCCGAGCGGTCATGCGCCGCGCCCGCGAAGATGACGAGGACGGCAGCGTAGCCGTCGGCCCGATCCGTATCGACGGCGCCGCCCATCGCGTGTTCGCCAACGACCAGCCGGTGCCGATCGGCCCGACCGAATACCGTCTGCTGCATTTCTTCATGACCCATCCCGAGCGCGTCTACACCCGCGCGCAGCTGCTGGACCATGTATGGGGCGGCAGCGTGTACGTGGAGGAGCGCACCATCGACGTTCCAGGAGCGGTGGGTTCAGCCGCATCCTAGTCCGCCGCAGGTCAACGCGGCATCTTGCGCCGCATCACTGCGGGCGCGGGAAGCTGGCAATGATGTCCAGCTGTTCCTG
>NZ_JBHHMJ010000542.1:0-598 GCF_042136455.1 Stenotrophomonas sp. 3diitr2024 | reverse complement strand
GAACAGGTTGCTCACGTCCAGCCGCAGCTCCAGGCCGGGCACGGCGCTGTCCGCACCGAAGCGGTAAGCGGCGTAGGTGTTGACCTGCCAGAACGTGGGCACGCGGATGTCGTTCTCGTAGGTGAAGGGCTGGCGCAGGTGGACGTGCAGAACCGGATCAAGGCGATCGAACCACGGCTGCCGCGCAGCGTGCGCCAGAACGGCCTGTTCGTGGAGGCCGCTGATTCCGGCTATTACCAGCTACATAGGGCACAAGCGCCTTTCCTTCCGTCGCTGAGCATTGGTCCCGCTTCAACAAGCGCCCCCACTACTTTCAGTCGGCCGGGGGCGCTGCCAGCGTGTCGGTTCGGTGGGTGGCCGGCAGCCGAAGCCGCCGGAACGGCGCTGGTCGCGGGATCAGCTGGCCGCAGCGGATCTGTTGGCGCTCATGCCGGGCACGTTGCATTGGATCGAGCGCGGGTAGTGCCGGCCGCTGGCCGGCAATGTCCGGATTCGGCAGTGTCGCCGGGGGAAGGTGGGCATGCGGTGAACCCCGCAGCTATCGCAGAGGCCGGCGGATCGGTCAGAATCCGCTCATTCCCATTCTTGGACGCCCCAT